>JAQCER010000282.1 GCA_027618625.1 Verrucomicrobiota bacterium | reverse complement strand
AAAAGGGTCCAAGCCTCAAAATCTTCGCTGTGTTCAACGATGAACGACGTTCCGGGATCGCCAGTGAGCGTGAATCGAATTCCCTCGGTACCCGAGAAGACCAACCCGGAGATACTTGCCGTAGACGAAGGCATTGGCGCGGGATTCACCAGGAGGGTCACAGTGGCATTGCCGATTCCCGCAGCACTATCAGTGGCCGCGAGCTGCAACGAATCTTCCCCCTGAAACCCAGGGTTGCTCAGATAGATGACGCCATTGGGATCGGCAAAGGTGGCATTGAGTTCAGCCAGGGTTCCAGTAAGCGAAACGGTGGCCGAACCGTTGTCGGTGATTGCCGCAACCCCGACTCCACCGGCGACTGTATCGGCAATGTTCAAAATGCCGTTCGCCACTGACACTACAACCGTCAGGCTGCCTTCACCGGAATCGGAATCCACCAGGACAATTCCTTCGATGGAGGTGGGAACTTCTACGGTGGCAGTCAGCGGTCCATCGGGAACGGTCACCGACGGTGGCTGATTTGGTGCCGCAGTGACTGCAATTTCTACAGTCGCACTTCCAAACTGCGCCTCACCTCCATTGTTGCCATTATCGTTCGCCACGATCTCGAGGATGTCGTCTCCCTGGAACCCAGGGTTGCTTAGATAGATGATGCCATTGGGATCGGCAAAGGTGGCATTGAGTTCAGCCAGGGTTCCAGTCAGCGAAACGGAGGCCGAACCATTGTCGGTGATCGCCGCAACCCCGACTCCACCGGCGACTGTATCGGCAATGTTCAAAATGCCGTTCGCCACTGACATTGCGACAGACAAATTCCCACCGGCCGAATCGGGATCCGCTACAGCAATTCCAGTAATCGCTGCCGACGTTCCTTCGGCGAATTCGAGTGGTCCTTCCGGAACGGTCAGAGAGGGTGCCTGATTCGGCGGAGCCGCTTGGCCAATAATCACCTGTTTCAGGTAAATGCTGTCGCCGCTGCTTGAATTGTTCGAGTTCGCTGCATTCCCTGCCACGTAGAACGTCACATCACCCACGCCATTGGCAGGTGCCGTCCAGTTAACGGTAAATGTGTGGGAACCGTTGCCAGTGGGGGCATTTCGATGGCTTGCGATACTGTTCTGGGAGCCATGAACCTGCGTGTCGTTGCCGCCGGGGCTCCATGCACCGACATTGACCCGGTCGTTGTCTGAATCTCGAGCGACCATCGAAAACCCAAAGCGCCGTTGATTCGCTTCGGTGATTGCTACCTGGAGAGTATACTTCTGGCCAGGCTCATATACTGCACCTCCTGAGAAGACCAATGCGACATTGCCAGTTCCTCTGCCGCCCGAATGACACTGGGTGCAACTCGAATGTCCCGGTGCCCCCGTAGTGTTCACCGGCGGGGTTGCCGAACTGCCGAGCGCGGACTTGGGAAGGAGGGCAAAAGCAATGATAATCAGGGCCAACAGAAACAATGGCGCTTTCGAGTAGCTATAGCTAAGGATTTTCAAGGGATTCGGTTTTGGTGCGGTTTCGATTGTTGTGAGGTCCAGGAGCGTCATCTATTTCCAATTGAAGATAAAATTCAAGTATACTCCATGTGCGTCGAAGTCGTTGAGCCCTCCAGCGGTAGGCTCCCGATAGTAGTGGTACCGGTATTGCAGGTTCGCGCTCAAGTTTTCACTCAACTGCCGAGTAATGCCAGCCTGCAGACCATGCTGATCATACTCGATTCCAAGTGGCAATCCTGTCACTTCAGTCGTCGGTCTCGATGCATCCGCTTGATCCTCCGGTGCGTTCCCATCCACGGCCGCTGGGTCGGCTGCGGGCAGGGGACGCTTAAAGTCGTCCTGGGAAAAATCACCTCTGGAGAAAGTGTAGTAGGCGGAGATATCAGTCTTCTTATTCAACACGAATGCGCCTCCGACCATGACGGAATAAACGTCTCCGTCAAAATCCTCCACTGCGGGATCGCCGTTGTCAGCCGATCGTGAGTGAGAATCGTGAAACGAGAATGAGGTGTTTAAGGACAACCGATCCCAGGGCGTGAGGTCGAAATTGAGGCTGTAAATATGCGAATTGTATTCGCCGGCGAGCACTCGCCCGCCGACGGTATCCGTTGGCGAAACGAATGGCGGAATCGGATCGAGACCGCTGGCGTCGTCCTCTTCGACTACCGGGGCTGTATTCGCGGACGTCACGGTTTCGAAGTTGGTGGTTTGCATCTGATAGCTGACGTTTGTCGAAAGCCAGCGTGTTGGCCTGACATTGATTCGGGCTTTGACCTCCTGCGTTTCCGTGTCACGACCAAGAATAAATCCTGGGTATCCCAGAGTAGGGAGGACGATTGTCGCGCCTTCGAAATCGGTGAAAGAGGTTTGGTCACGCAGGTGATCATAACGATTTTCTTTAAGCCGATAGCGATAGTGCGAGTTGAGGGAAATCCGGGACCACGGAGAAAACGTGAAGCCAGCTCGGTAGTCCTGCTCTTCACTGCCCAGTTCGGTATCGCGGAGAAAGTTCTGCTGCATTCCGGGGTCTTCTTCAAAGTAGTCCGTGCTCTCCTGCTCCAGCTCCGCTTGCGCGAAAAGCACCGTTCGAGGAATGGCGTCAAAGCGCAGAGTCGCGTGTTCCGTCGATGTCACGGTCTGAGTGCTCGATCCAACGGTCGACAGGAAAAAGGGATCGATGTCCACCGTCGGGTCAGGCAGGCCGAAGAACAGTGTCGAATTGCCCATCGCGTTCTGCCGCTCCCAGTTGCTCTGAACGCCAGCCGAAAGACTCAGCCCTTTCCACGCACCCAGTCGAGTGCTTACGTTGAAAATGTGTGCGTCCCAATCGAGGATGATTGGTCGTGAAAACCACTGCTGGCCGAAGACGGTTTCACCCAGTCCGTTGAACGTGTTTTGCTGGAAGGATGTATCTGCCTCCAGGTAAGAATAGTAGTAGCCGCCTGAAACCGTCCACCAGTCACGGATATCTTTCTGAAGGCTGAACGTGTTCGACAATTGGAACGAATCGTGGGTTTCATCGATCGTGGTGAATGTCGTCGGCACTCCTTCAAAATTATCCGGGCTCGCTTCAAACCGGCGCGTTTCGAGATCGATGAACTCGGCCATGAAATTGTTTTCCATTTCAAAACCCGCAATCCCATAGGTGATATCGGCGCGGAACGTTTGGATGTCCTCGTTGATGTATTTATAGGCTGGGTAAATACGGCGCGTCTCACCGCTCAATGTGGACGGCCCCCACAGGATGGACGACTTCTCGCCCTCTTTATAGCGGTATTCGTATCCCAGCGTGATGGCCGGCCAGAGTGGGCGATCGAAGCCGATCTCTGCCCAGGCCCGACCGACGTCCAGGTGCAGCTCCCGATTCAATCGGTAGGCCGCCGCTACCGGTTCGGGGATCACCAATTCTTCTCCTGGCACTGGAGTGAAGACCGGAGCCAATGGATCTGGTTCGGGTAAGGTGTTGAAAGGATCGTAGTATCCTCCGTAGTTGTTGTAGTAACGGCGAAACTGTTCGACTCCGCCCCTGAGGAACCCTACATCCTGAACATTCAGCCCCAGTTTGAGTTTGTAGTTTTCGGGGCCCGTAATCGCGCGCCCTTCTGCGGTAAACTTGGTGTCCGCATCGAGCCAGGCCTCAGCGATGAATCGATCGATCCCGCCCGACCATTCTTCGTTGATCCAGGTCTGCTCACGGAATTTCTGCTCGTTGCCTTCTACCGAAAGCCATTGTGCAGTCGGTGAAATCGTAAACTCAAGGCTCCGGGCACTTGCGCCATCCCCATCCCACTTGAGCCCTTGATCGATCCAGGCCCGCAACAGCGCAATTTCTCCAGGCGTTACCGGCTCGCCCTTTCCTTCCGGAGGCATCTCCATATCTGGCACCATGCGGGCCACGAAATGGATCAGCGGACTGTCGGCGCTGTTCCCTGGAATGACAGCGATGCCCTGAGAACCGCCCTTCAGCGCCGACTCACGATTGTCCAATCGAAAACGCCCTTTGGGTTTCTCTGGGCCGTGGCATTGGATGCATTTGCTCTCCAAAATCGGGGCAATATCCCGGGCGAAATCCACCTCCTGCCCGCCCGCGGCTACCAGTCGGGAAGGATCGACTTCAGTTTCAGCATCAGTTTCAGTTTTGGCTGCGGCGCCCGGTCGGCTTTCCACCTTAGCTTTAGTGACCTCCAGCTCCAATTCTTTCTCTGCTAGCGGCTTGGTGGCAGCCACCGCCGGTTCCACTTTCGGTGCGCCCGTCACAATGGATGGCTTCGTCAAAGCGATCCCGCCCCACTTGGCTCCCTGATTGATCCAGTCGCGCAGGAGTGTGATCTCACTACTGCTGAGCGGATCACCCTTTGGAGGCATCTCACCATCCTCGACCAGTTGAATCAGCAGACTTCCGGCGGCGTTTCCGGGAACAATGTCGTCGCCCTCAGTGCCGCCTTTCAGTGCCAATGCCCGAGAGTCCAGGCGGAACTCGCCTTTCGGATCCACGGGTCCGTGACACTTCATGCACTTGCTTTCAAACAGGGGCTTGATCTCGGTCGTGAAATCGACCTCCTGTGCCTGTGAAAGTGACACGATGGCACTCTGGCCGAATAAGAGGCCGAACAATGTCGCAGAAAAAATGAGCTGTGGGCGCTGCATCCTGTCGAAACTAACTAATAGAGCAGCTTGGGGTGAACGTTAGAGCCGTGAACCGCGGTGTGACAGCCGACCGTTGAGCAGTGGCCTTGCCGCAGGAAGAACCCATGATCTACCGTGCCGATGACCACAGTGCCGCTGGTCCCGGGAACCTGGGCGTGACACTTCAGGCAGAGGTTCGCATCGCGCTGCACCAGTAGCTTTTCGTTTACCGAGCCATGCGGTTCGTGGCAGGTAGTGCAGCCTTCGCGCAGGGCCTCGTGCTCGAAGATGAACTTACGGGTTTGATCCTTGTGACAACTCGCACAGGACTCATCCCTTCGGGCAAAGGGCAGACCGCCGGCTGGTTTCATGATGTCGTGACCGTGCGGATCATGGCACTGGACACAGTTCATGTGGCCTTCGATCACCGGGTGGCGATAGGGGAGGCGGAACTCAGCATGCTCTCCGATGTGACACTTGAAGCACGCTTCCGGCTTCTTGCCGGGATTGAAGATCAAGCGATCGAGCGTCGTTCCACCGCCAGCGTTCACGTGCAAACTACCGGGACCGTGGCAGGATTCGCAGCTGGTATTGACGCCATCCGCACCCGCCACCGGGTGCATGCGAGCGTGGACGCTGCCAGGGAATTTCTTCGTAATCGGCTCATGACAAGTCACACAGGCACTCTCGCCCACGAATGCTGCCCCCTCGATGGCCGGTGGCTCACTCACCATCGTGCTGGTGCTGACGCATGAAACAATCATGCCTGTCAGCACAAAGATCCCGAACCCACTTGCCAGACTCAGGCGGATCAGGAATCGTCGTTTTCTCGACTTTTTAGAGTTTTTGTCGACCATTGTGAGGTGCCTCTCTTAGACCGGGACTTTGGGCACAGCGCAAAGGAGAAGGGAGAAAGGCATTTTGGGCATTAAATGTAAATTCAGAACTCACTTTTTTAGGTGAAATCGTGAAAATTGCGGGCAACTAGACTT
>JAQCER010000281.1 GCA_027618625.1 Verrucomicrobiota bacterium | reverse complement strand
GAGCCGAGTTGGAAGCAACGATTGCGGAGCAAGAGCAGGAATTGAAGCAGGGCAGTGAAGAGGAAACGTCCGATCCTTTGCAACCATGGATCGAGTTGGCGCATTCCATCTTCAATCTTAAGGAATTCATTTACTTGAGATAGCCGTCGTTCAGGGTGAGCCTGCTTGCCCGGTGGCGTTCCGCAGTTATGATCGCCCGCAGTGCGGCCCGGTCGGTTTCGCGGTCCGTGCTCGTTATGGCGTATTGGTAAAGGTTCCATACAGCTGTTTCGATCTGCGCCTCCGCCAGTCGCTTCGCCAGTTGGTCGGGCGATTCTGTCGCACGCTCTGCGAGACGGCGTCGAAGTTCGGCCATGGGGACGAGGATGAAGGCATCGATGTGACTCGCGCGGATCGCTGGATCTTCGCAGGCACGAATCTGGGCAGCGCCCTGAATATCGAGATCCATGACGACGTCACGACCGGCGTCAATGTTAGGAATCACCTCGCTTTTGAGCGTTCCATATCGGCGGCCGAATACGTTGGCATGCTCAAGGAATTCACGCTGCTCGATTTTTTGCACAAATTCTTCATCGCTGAGAAAGTGATAGTGAACTCCATTCACTTCGTCACCACGGGGTGCCCGAGTGGTGCATGACACCGTGTAGTAGCAGTCTTCGAGGTCGCGCAACGCGTGGCAAAGCGTCGTCTTACCAGAGCCTGATGCTCCGGAAACAACGCACAGGATTCCCCGCCGCTGATTGGCGCTATGATTGCTGATCGGATTGGCCGTTGAGCTTGCCATTGTCGTCCCCTACTAGCGATTGGCGGCAGACTCAATGCAAAACCACTCTGGGATGCCGTTCAAGATTCATCCGTGGGAGGGAAATTCTCGCTTCCCGGCAGCGATGAAGTGGTTACGGTGACCGCCGTTATGAAAATTGGCTTGGCTCAGATCAATACTACCGTGGGCGACCTGAAGGGGAACGCCGGAAAAATCATGGATGCCTACGCATTGGCAGTAGGGCAGGGGGCTTCGCTTGTCGTTACACCAGAGTTGTCGATCACTGGCTATCCGCCGCAGGATCTGGTTTTCAAGTCGAGATTTGTGCAGCGCAACCTCGATGTTCTCGCCCAACTCGCCGGAAAGGTCGAGGAAGTTCCACTCGTCGTCGGATTTGTCGCGCGCAATGACACCGCAGCCGGACCACCGTTTTCCAATGCTGCGGCGATTTTGAGAAAAGGGCATCCACCAGCGATCGTTCGCAAATCCCTGTTGCCGACTTATGATGTGTTTGATGAAGCGCGCTACTTTCAACCGAACGAAACCGTCGAGCCGATCGTGGTGAATGGCGTGCGTTTCGGTGTCACCATTTGTGAGGACATTTGGACTGAAGATCACCTTCCTGCGAAACTTTATGTACGCAATCCACCAGCAAGCCTCGCCGAACAGGGGATCGATGTCCTGTTGAACCTGAGTGCTTCGCCATTTCATTCCGGAAAGCCATCCGAGCGCCATGCGATGCTTGCAACGGTAGCCAGAAATCTGAAAGTGCCGATCGTCTACTGCAATGCGATTGGTGGGAACGACAGGCTCGTGTTCGACGGAAATTCGCTGGTGCTCGACGGGCAGGGCGAAGTCGTGGCGCAGTTTCCGGGATTTGAGGAATCGGTCAGGGTGGTTGATCTTCGTTGCGACGAGCCGCAGCCCTTTGTCGAGGTCGATCGCAGTGAGGAAATCTTCAAGGCGTTGACAACGGGGCTCCGGGACTACCTGCACAAATGCGGGTTCAAGAGTGCGCTTGTCGGGCTCAGTGGCGGGATCGATTCGGCCCTCACAGCGGCTGTGGCAACTGCGGCACTGGGGCCGGAGAATGTCATGGGGGTTACCATGCCGAGCCAGTATTCTTCGGGAGGAAGTGTTTTCGATTCCGAAGCGCTGGCGCGCAATCTGGGTATCGGCTGCGAAACTGTGGCGATCAAAGATGCTTTCGAAACCTTCAAGGGACTCCTCAATCCGATCTTTGGTGACCGTCCGGAAGATCTCGCTGAGGAGAACATGCAGGCACGCATCCGTGGCGTCATCCTGATGGCGATTTCCAACAAGCTGGGACACCTGCTGCTCACTACCGGCAACAAAAGTGAATTGGCCGTCGGATACTGCACGATTTACGGTGACATGTGCGGTGGCCTGGCCGTCATTTCGGATCTGCCAAAGATGACCGTCTACGATGTCTCGCGCTGGGTGAATCGAGAGCGCGAGATCATCCCGTGGAACACGATCGATAAGGCGCCCAGTGCCGAACTTCGGCCAGACCAGAAGGATGAAGACTCGCTGCCACCGTATCCATTGTTGGATGAAATCCTGGAACTCTACGTGGAGAAAGCGCTCACTGCATCAGACATCGTCGCCCGCGGATTCGATGCAGAACAGGTGCGCTGGATCGCGCGTCAGGTGGACATCAACGAATGGAAGCGCCACCAGGCTGCCCCGGGATTGCGCGTTACATCGAAAGCGTTTGGATCCGGTAGGCGCATGCCTATCGCACAGCGGTTCGTGGATTGATTATTTGTTCATTTAAACGTTAAAGTCGCAAATACAGCTTCTTCTTGTTCAGAAACCAGGCGACTAAGAGTCCCAGAAGGATTCCACCAATCGCAATGAGGACGGCACCCATTCCGTGTGCAATGCCGTCTGCCCAAGCGCTGACCGGGCCGCCGAGGACGCGGGCGGAGAGGGCGTCGAAGTTGATCAGATTGCCGAGCAAGTAAATGGTGATGGGATTCAGGCCGATCCAGACAAACGGGAGTGCCCATTTCTGGTGGCCTTTGATATCGATGATCCAGTGAAACGTTGCCAGTAGAATGGCACTGTAGCCGGCTGCCACTAGAACGAAACTGCTGGTCCAAAGCTTCTTGATAATTGGAAACTGGATTCCCCAGAGGTAACCGATTACGACTGCGGCGATGCCCGCGCCAGCCAGCCATGTTGTCTTGCGAATGCTGGTTATGTCAGTGTTGCGCAGCAACAGCCCGGCGAGCACGCCGAAAAGGCAGGTGCCGATTGCAGGCAGCGTGGACAGGACGCCTTCCGGATCGTGAGGGCCGTCCCATTTGAAGAACGGGAGGTATTGCGAGTCAAACCAGTTGGTGAAGTTCTTGCCCTCCTCGAAACTGACGGCTGTCTGCCCAGGGGCTGCGACAAATGTGAGCAGTGCCCAGTATCCGAGCAGCAATGACGCCAAAGCAATCACCAGCCCTTTTGGCTTTAGATACAGGAACAACAGGCCGGCAAAAAGGTAGCACAGCCCGATCCTCTGAAGGACTCCCATCAGGCGAATCCCTTCATCGGTCTCGGCATTGTAGATCCCTTTCGACCAGCCACCGTAGTAGATGATCCCAATCAACCACAGCAACAAGCCCCGGCGAATCACGCGCATCATCGCCGCATTTCTTCCAACTTGCTCAACAGTCTTCGTCAGCGAGTAGACCAGCGACACTCCGACGATGAACACGAACATCGGGAAGATCAGGTCGTAGAATCGAAAGCCTTCCCAAGCCACGTGATCCAATTGCGTCGCTACAACTTTCATCATCCCCGAGTCGGCTCCTTCCATATGCGCCAGGGCATGACCGATCGAGTCTCCGCCCATGATCCAAAGCATGTCAAAGCCACGCAATGCATCGAGCGAAGTGAGTCTTGAGGCTAGCGAGGTTGAAGGGGCGTTGGTTTCAGACATGCCGTCTGATAGACCGTTCCGGTCTATCAGTTCAAGCTTTTACCCACATTTCTCAAGGCGTCAGAAAGCGAAAGCAGGCTTCACGAAGTCGGAGTTCTCGGGGTCACTTTCTTGAGGAATGTCAGGTGGATGCCACTTGCGGACTCGGTGATTATCCGGCTAAAGTGGGTGAAAATTTGTTATGGCAGACTTCGCAACGGAATCGGAAATCGCTGATGGAACCCAACACGTGGCAGCGCTTCGAAGGGCACTTCGGGGAGTGCTCTTTGGTCAGGATCAGCTGATCGATCAAGTCATTTGCGGGCTGCTGTCGCGCGGGCACTTGTTGCTGGAAGGTCTGCCCGGCCTTGGAAAGACAGAACTGGTGAAGGGACTCGCGAACTCGCTGGGACTGGAGACGAAGCGGATCCAGTTCACGCCCGATCTACTGCCTGGTGATATCACCGGCAATCCGATGCTGCAGGAAAAGGACGGGCACCGTGAGTTTGTCTTCCAGCCCGGCCCGTTGTTCTCGAACCTGGTGCTCGCCGACGAAATCAACCGGGCATCTCCCAAAACGCAATCGGCGCTGTTGGAGGCGATGCAGGAGCGGCGGGTTACCGTGCTCGGCATCACACATCCGCTGCCGGAGCCGTTCTTTGTGCTCGCAACTCAAAACCCGATCGAACTCGAGGGAACGTATCCGCTTCCGGAGGCGCAACTCGATCGATTCCTCTTCAAACTGGAAGTCACGCGGAACAGCTCCGCGACTCTGGAGCAAATCATCAAGCAACGTGAACTGGGTGTGGAACCGAAGGTGGAGCAAGTGCTGACGCGGGAGCAGCTGCAGCAACTCCTCGATCTCACCCGACGAATTTACCTGCCGGACGTGGTCGCCAATTACATCGCCCGCGTGGTGACCGCTACGCACAAAGGCGAATCGACCGAAGCAGAAGGCGTGAAGTATGGCGCGAGTCCGCGTGCGGCACTCAGCCTTGCATCTGCGGTAAAAGCGCGTGCGCTCATGCACGGACGACAGAACGGCAGCTTTGAGGACGTCCAGGCTCTCGCGGTGCCGGTGATCAATCATCGCATCGTTCTGGAATACGGCGCGCGGATCGAAGGCATGACCAGCGCCGCCATGGTGCGCAAGTTGCTCACGGAAATACCAGTCGACTCGGCCGCACTGCCGAAGACGCTTAAGGAGAGCGCATGAGGGTGTTCTCCAAGCCATGTTTTGCAATAGTGTTAGTAGCAGGCCTATTGCTACAGGCGATGGCTCCGATCTCCCTTCTTCATGCCCAGGATGTGCGTACTCACGGCATAGCTAAAGACAAAGACGGCAAGCCCACCATCACCATGACCGTCGAGAGCACCTTCTCACAGATTCCGCTGCATGGGGTCGCTCCGGTGCGTGTGACCGTGGACGATCGCTCAGGCGTAGCCCGCAAGTGGAGGCTGGCGTTTGAATCGACGTCTGATGATGACCGGGTCCTGTCGCGATTTGAGATGGAATCAAAGAAAGGCACCTCGACCACTGTCGAGCTACTCGTCCCGGTGGCGACGCGCTTCAACACTTCGTCCTACAGCTACGATCAGGACCTCCAGTACACGATCAAGGCCGACAAAATTCCCAGTGAAACGGAAACATTTTCCGAGGCATTCCCAGCGGATTGGCCATCGATTCTCATGAGCAGGGAAGTGGGCGTGCGCAATGCGGGGCCACTCGACAGTCAGGTCGAGGCTTCATCATCGTCAGCAGAGAGTTTTGCTGCGACGTCCGAGTTGATGTCTCTACCGTCCAGTTGGCGCGGGTATTGCGGGATTGATGTAGTGATTCTCACCGATTCGGAATGGTTGAGGCTACAGGCCGAAGCGCCCGCTGTCAGCCAGGCGTTACTGGAGTGGAACCGGCTGGGAG
>JAQCER010000280.1 GCA_027618625.1 Verrucomicrobiota bacterium | reverse complement strand
TCCTAAAAACTCCCAAGGCGTTGCCTTGGGCTGCTATGATAGAGCCCGTTGGGCTTAGAAAGCTACGGTCTCACCGATTTCAAACAAGCATACATCACCCTACGGTCGCACCTTTCGGCAGATGGTGTAGAGCGTGATTGAGTAGGTGTTGTGGGAAAGGCCGAGAACAGGCTGGGCAGGATGAGGCAGCATAAGGTGAACGTGGACTATACACCCGATGTGAGGATGGTGTGGACGGCTTCGTCGATCATGCAGGGTCTGTAGCAGGGATCGGCACGTCACGCTGTTGCTTCTATGCGCCGGCCTAGCGCCGGGGTTGACAATGCCGGGGAGGCGCACAGGATCTCAAAGCTATGAATCCCCCCTTTTACGCCGCTTGAACGGGATATGAATCACCCGCTACTGCTCGAACTGAACACCCGCTGCTGGCTGCGGGAGCTGTCCACTGCCGCTGGAGTACCGCTGACGCTCGCCGCAGTGCCTGACTCGGAGTTCACCCGCTGGCGCAAGCTTGGTTTCACCCACCTCTGGTTGATGGGCGTTTGGACTACCGGACCACGCTCCCGGCAGGTGTCCCTGTCCTCACCGTCGCTGCAGCGGGAGTTTGATCGGGCGCTTCCTGGTTGGACCGAAGCCGACGTCGGCGGTTCGCCCTTCGCGATCGCGGGCTACACCGTGCCCGGCGAAATCGGAGGTATCACCGGCCTCCAAGACTTCCGGCATCGCCTTCACCAATACGGAATCAAGCTGGTGCTCGATTTTATACCAAATCACTTCGGGTTGGACCATCCCTGGATCAAGGAGCGGCCCGAGTTGTTCGTGCAGGCAAACGAGGACCACGAGGGCTCGATTGTCGGCGGAAGGGATGGGGCTCCCGTCTATCTCTGCCATGGTCGTGATCCCAACTTCGACCCGTGGACGGACACGGTGCAACTGGATCATCGGCGGGAGGACACCCGCGCCTGCATAATCCGACAATTGCTCGATGTAGCCCGGGAATGTGACGGACTGCGTTGCGACATGGCCATGTTGATCTTAAGCGATGTCTTTGCGCAGACGTGGAGCAAATACCCCTGTCGCGGCGGTCCGGTGCCCGGAGAGTTCTGGGCCGAGGCGATCGCCGCAGTGCGCCGGACTTTTCCGGACTTCCTGTTTATTGCCGAGGCCTACTGGAACCGCGAGCGGGATCTCCTGAGGCTCGGATTCGACTATGCCTATCACAAGGCCGTCACCGACGCGCTGAGCCAGGCGCCCGATCGGCTTCAAGCGACGGTAATCGGCGCCTCGGACTGGTTGCCCTGCGGCGTCCACTTCCTGGAAAACCACGACGAAAACCGCGCTGCGGCGCGCTTCTCCGGCGCCTCCCTTGGGGCGGCGGCCTTTCTGATCTTGACCCTTCCGGGCCTCCGCCTCCTGCACGATCGCCAACTTGAGGGCTGGCGTGTGAGGGTTCCCGTGCATCTTTGCCGACGCGGGGTCGAGCCTACCAACCCGGGGATTCTGTCGCGCTACGATCGCCTATTGGCGACGCTCGCCGCCTCCGATGTCTGCTGCGGGCAATGCGAAGTGGTCCCGGCGCGGCCTGCATGGCGAGAAAATCCAACCTGCACTTGGTTTGTCCTCATCCTGTGGCAACACCAGCCTGGTGAGTTTCACCTTGCCGTGGTCAACCTCGCACCCCATCGAAGCCAGTGTTATGCCCCCCTGAACGTGGCCGAACTCGCGAAGAGCAACTGGCGGCTGATTGACTTGTTCGGTGACGAATGTCACCTGCGCACGGGTCCCGAACTGGAGGCCCACGGCCTCTACCTCGATGTGACCGCCTACGCTACACAGGTTTTCCAGTTCCGCCCGTGTTCTGGATGACGCTGGCCGCGCCCATGCCGAGTCGGGGGATTTCGCCGCAGCGAAAACTGCCGCCGACCGGGCACTCGAACTCCGCGCGTCCGCTCCCACACCGGCAGGCAGCCAGCCAGTTGGCCGCGATGTTGCGCGGCCATTTCGAACTCTCCTCCCGAGGCGAGGTCGTGCGCACCCAAGCCACGCCAGAGGAAGAGGCCGATCGGAATTGAATGGATCGCCCGTCACCAGCCGTGAATGCGGTAGAATCCGGCCCTCGGGAGAATCTTCTCGGCTTGGTGACGCCAGGTTCGGACGGGGAGGATGGGGGTCAAGGGGGCGAAGGGAAGTCGGAGGTCGGGCGAGTGCTCGAGCTGCCAGGCTCGGGCGTCGCCGCTCCAATCGAGAACGGCGACGGAGCCCTCTACGCGCAGGGCGGGTGGTGTCAGGCCGGTGGGCGGCGGGGTGAAGTCGGTGACGACGAAGAGCGCGTCGAGCCCGAAGTCGGCCACGTCTTCAAGCGGACTGAAAGCTGCCACCAGATCGAGGTTGCGGCGGACCACGAAGCCCTGGTCGCTGAGCAGGTCGCCGTAGCCGACGGTTCCGACGGAGCCGACCGGGGTCTGGAACCCTTCCTCGACCGAGAACCAGACTTCGCCATGGGGCCAGACATAGAACGCGTCGAGGCCCTGGTCCAACGTCGCGCCCGCAGGCCGGAAGGCGGCGAGCAAGTCCCGGTTCCGCTTCACGACGACGCCCCGGTCGGACAGGAGGTCACCCTTTCCCAGAGCGACCCCCAGCTTCTCCGAGAACAGCGGCTCGCGGATGGAGAAGAGCACCTCGCCCGAGTCAAGAACCTGAACCGCATCGAGACCGACATCGGGCGTCGGCGGCATCGCGCCGAAGGCGGCGACGAGCGCCTGGTTCTTCGCGGCGACCTTCCCCGACTCCGCCAGCAAGTCGCCCTCCTGCACTTCCTGCCCGAGGCTCGTGCTGAAGGCGGGATGTCCCAGCGAGAAGAGCAGCTCTCCGCCCGGCGCAACGTCGAGCGCATCCATCGCCTCGAAGCCGCCGGCGACGGGAAATTCGAAGGCGGCGAACGCGTCCTTGGCCCTGCGCATGGCATGGCCTCCGATCGAAAGGACATCCGCGCCGCTGTAGTGCTCCCCAAGTTGGGGCGTCCCCGGAGTGAGTCCGCCCGCCGTGGAGAACCAGAGGTCGCGAAACGGAGCGGCATTGACAACGAGTGTGATCCGCGAAAAAGGCGTGCCCTGGACATCGGAGGAGCCGAGGCTGAGCATCGGCCAGGCACGGGGCGGGGCAAAGGACCCACCTTCGAACATCGTGGTGCGCACAGGTCGGTCGGTGACCGACACCTCCACGTCGAGCGTGGTCTCCTGGAGGATCGCGACCTCGCCGCCCACCTTGTAGTCGCCTTCTCCGGTGATCCGGTAGGTCGGCCCGCCGCGCGGAGCCCGGAGGTCGAGATCGAAGAGGCGATAGCGGGAGAAGAGCGGGTTCTCGTCCGTGAGCACAAGTTCGAAGCTCCCCTCCATTGGAATCGGGAAGCGCAGCCCGCCGCAGACTTCGCAATCGTCCAGGAGAGTGCTACCTTCGACGAGCGTGTAGTGCCACGCGCGCAGGACCGGCACGGCGGCAAGGCGCAGTGTCCACGTCGCCTCCCCCTCTCCTCCCTCGCCAACGCCCTCGCTGACGACCTTGCCAACGGCCTCGATGTCGAGGCGCGGCCAACGCTCGTCGTCGGGAAGCGAACCGGAGTCAAACGCGACTCGCGCGCCCTCGACCTCCGCTTCGAACACGAGGCGGCGCACGATCGGGCCGCGGCCCCCGCGAATGTAATGGCCGCTACCCGCAAGCAACGGAGGACTCGAAGCCCCAGCTTCGCGGAAGACCGCGCCCTCGACGGCGTAGGTCTCGAAGTCAAGCGGGCTGAGGACGCGTCTGAGGGTCATCTCGCCGGCGATGGGAACGTTCCGCTTCTCTTCGCCTCCCGCTCCAATGGACGTCTTCACCAAGGCGCTGCCCCGGACGAGGCGGTAGGCCGTGACGTCCGACTGCGCCCGCAGATCGGGCGCCGCAATGCACGCAAGCAGGACAACGAACGCTCTGAAGCCCCGGTGAAGGTATTGAGTTTTCATGGCCAGGGACACGATCCACTCGTTCAGGCCGATGTCCAGCGCGAGGACGATCAGAAGCGAGCGGAGGCGGAGGCGATCAGCGTGCCGGTACCAGCTCAGGCGGTTGTTCTCGTCCGTCATGCGGCGACTCCCTTCAGTCCGGTGAAAGATTTACGCCCCGGAGATCCCGAAACTTTCAGTTCCCATCAGGCTCGAATCCAGATGAGGGGCTTCGATTCGGAGTAGCAATCCCGAACGTTTCCCAAGTGTGAGCCTGATTCGATTCGGAGCATCACAGGAACCTTCATTTTGTGGGAGTTGTCAGAGCTTTGGCATTGTTTGTTTGAGCCTGCGATGCTAACCGAAGGGGGAGCAGAACATCATGGCATTCGGAATCAAGCTGGATCAGCAAAGAATCGGACACCAGAAGGGTGGCGGCGCGGCCAGCACGGGCTGCGGGGTGCTCTTCGACCTGGTCTTCGCTTTGTTCGGGTTGGTCTTTGCGGGTTTCCTGGGAAAGATCTTCCTCGACGATTTGCGGACCTATTTTTGGGCCGCGGTACCCTGCGAACTTGGCTCGGCTGAAATCGCGGTGGACTCGGGGAATCAGGATGATCCGTTCGAACTCTTGGTCCAGTACCGCTACGAGTTCGAGGGCTCTTCCTTCGAGAGTACGCAGCATCACCGGACGGGGTTTGGCAACACTTCGCAGGACTACACTGCCCTGGCAAGAGAGTTAGGGCGCTTGCGGACGGATCAGCCTCTGCGCTGCTATGTTAACCCGGACAACCCCTCCGAGGCGATCCTTCGTCGAGGCTCGCTGCTAATGGGGCTTGTCATTCTCTTTCCCCTCATTTTTGTAATGGTGGGAACGGTCGTCATCGTGGGCTCGGTCCGTCAGAAGCAAGCGACTGTGGCGAACCTCGAGCAGGGGAGCATATCCCAGCGAGCCATTCCGAGAAAGCGTGGCAATCGAATCGCCTTCGTCGTGCTGGGAATCTTTCTGCTGGTGGGGGGTGGACTGATGTATCCTTTGTTGATTCTGCCGGTCACCAGGGCTGTGGCGGCCAAGCACTGGCCTGAGGTCGAGTGTCAGATCATTTGGAGCCGGGTCGACAGTCACAGCGGTGATGATGGCACGACCTACAGTGTCAACATTTTCTACCAATACGTTTTTGAAGGTGAGACCTTTCGCAGCAATCGCTATGGCTACTTCGGAGGTTCTTCGAGTGGCTCGGCGGGGAAACAGGCGATTGTCAGCAACTATCCCGAAGGATCGACGCAGCTCTGTTGGGTTAATCCAAAGGACCCCCTTTATGCCGTTCTTAAGCGAGAGCTGGGTTGGGGGGCGTTCCTTAGACTCATTCCCGGCATCTTTTTTATGATCGGAGCGCTGGGACTGGTATCCCTGTTGCGGAAAATTGAGGTGCGGACTGAGACGGTAAAGGGGGTGAAGTGGGCAGGCGGATCTCTGGTGGGCGAAGGGTTTAGAGGGCCTCTCAGCGCAACTTCCAGGAACGCTCAGTGGACGGTAGGCTCCGGCGGGGCCCCTCGGGAGATCAAGGCTGGCAGCAATCGGGTGATTGGCTTTTTGGGCATTTGCCTCATCAATGCTTTTTGGAATGGCATCGTTTCGGTCTTTGTCTGG
>JAQCER010000279.1 GCA_027618625.1 Verrucomicrobiota bacterium | reverse complement strand
CGCGCGGCAATGAAGTCGGAAATTCGACCAGAATAACATGCTTGTATGTATGGTGGCTTGAGGAGGCCATAAATCTGTCCAAAGGCCTCCTTTCCGCCAGAGATAATACCAAAATCGTAACTGGGTAGTACGCGCCTTAATTCAGGCAATGCAAGGCTATTGTGAACGTGTACGTAACCGGTGGATTCTTGCAGCACAAAGAAGTCTGCGAAGTCTTCCTCAACCGAGTTGCCGTGCGGCCTGCCGCCATTGCGATATCCCCAGTGAGGAAATAGATGCAAGTGGATGTGCTGTTCAGCGAACAACTCCGCCAAACGTAAGTGGCCGCTATCGAAGTGCCCCTGAGTTTCGAGACAAATGGTGCCGACGGAAACCACGTGCAGTTCATCGCGGTCCAGTTTCGGTTGTGGATGATCCACTGCGTCTCGCTGCCAAGGATATTCAGGGAACAGCACGACGTTCTTGGGTAATGTCCAGCCGTCCAGACGCTCGGCAAATTTTGCTTGCAGGTCTCGTGCGCACAATGCATCTGCCAGTCGCAGGCACTCGCGCGTCGGCTCGAAGCGCTCTTCACAATGATTTAAGAGTGACGGCGCAAATATGTCATTCAGGTCGATGATGATTGGCGAAGGCTTGTCGATGCAAAACGACGAAACGGTGTCGTCAATCGCGCCGGCGAAGATGTGACAAATCCGTGGTTGTAGCTGTTTGGCAAAATTGAGTGCTTGTGGGCCGCCGTTAACGCGGAAAATGACGTCGAAGGTTCCTTCGGGTTTAAATGGCGTCCTGTCTTCAAAGATCAGGACGACCTTCCAGCCGACTTGTCGAAGTGCACTAGCCATTACCATCTCGCGGGCGCGAAGCAACGTGGTGACGAAGACAATGGTTTTCGCGTGGTTGGAAATAAGTCGATGTGCGCGCACCAAAGAGGTGGCGTTAGCTATGGTGCTGGACATGAGTTGAGATCGTAATAGGCATCAAAAGAAAATAGTGCGCGTATGCGACACCCTGGTCGCTGGGATGCGCTGCAAGACGCGCATCAGCCGATTCTGACTCCGCTCATGGTCTCTGTATTTCGTTAAGTCTACGCCGACGGTACCGCATCCGCCAGATCTTCGCACCGAAAAATAGCCTGGCGAAGGATACCGACAAGGGCGCGGAAGTGGTGAAGGTCCAATCCGCAGCGGGCAAGGACAGCAAGTCAAATTGAGCCTCACCGGCGGGCAAATCTCAAGTTGGCCTACCTGTCGGCAAAAGTACTGGCCACCGCCAACAATCCACTGTGCACGGGCGATGATCCACAAGTGCTCGCGCAGCAAAGGATCATCGAGTCGCTCCGCGTGGGCCGGGCGCCGATCAACTTGACCGGCTTCCCGGTCGAGCTGTCATTTAACCCATGCGAACTGCGCAGGCCTGCGCCTGATTTGGGTGAGCAAAACGACGAGATTGTTGGTGAACGACAGCTCGTATCAGCGTTGACGACAGCAACCCGCCCAAAGGGGTGGCGACGCAATGGGTCTCGAACAAGGTCATCGCAATTGTGCGCGGCCCTTGGCATCGTGCGATCGCTCAAAGCCAGCGCGCATGCCCGACCTGAAAGACCAACACGTTCCATAGCAGGGATTGCCAGTTGTGCGTGCCCGCGAGGTGCTCCCTCCACTTCTCACAAATTGGCGCTTGATGTAGTAAGCCATGCTGTTCAAGTGCTTGAGGTGCCAGTAAGCCTTCCGCCCATTCACGCAGTGGCCCTCGCAGCCAATGGTCGATAGGGACGCCAAAGCCCATCTTTGGCCGTTCGATCAGTTCGCGAGGTATATAGCGCCTGAGAACCTCGCGCAAAATCTGCTTGGTCGTGGTTCCCCGATGTTTCATCGTCTGCGGTAAAGACCACGTGAATTCCACGACCCGATGGTCGAGCAACGGCACGCGCGCTTCCTAGAGAGACGGCCATGCTCGCGCGGTCAACCTTCGTCAGAATATCGTCGGGTAGGGTAGGTCATCGTATCTAGATACTGCATACACTCAATCCAATTCTCGAACTGGGACAGCAAGCAGTCACCCCAAAGCGGCCCTTGGTGCTAAGTGCCCATGACCACCAACGCTGCAGGATCGGGCGAGTGTGTTATCAAGCGGAGGTAGATAGAGCGCTCATTGTCGGCGAGAACCCCCACCCAATTTGTGCGCCTTGTGTCCCGCCTGACTCACACGCCAGGGCGAAGGGAGCCGATTAAAAATGTCGTCAAACACCCGCCCCACCCAGCGACGCAGTGGCGTCGGCACTGGTTGCAGATAACGGAACAGGTTCTGTGCGTATTCATAACGGTTGTATCCCGCGAATAACTCGTCACCGCCGGACAGCGCCACTGCGTGGCTCCCAACCGTTGCAGGCGCGCAAGGCGTTCAGCTCAGATCCGAACAGAACCAGACCATCGAATTGCCCCCAATAAAGAGGGTTGATACGATACCAATTCCATTGCAGACAAGGTGTAACTCGCGTTGCCGAGAATCCCACAAAGCCAAGCTGAACATACCGACCAATCGGCCCACGGCGGGTTCCAAACCCCACTCAATGATTCCTGCCAGGATCACCTCGGTATTAGATCCGCCATTGAAATGATGCCCACGTTCGGTGAGTTCATCGCGCAGTTCGCGAAAGTTATAGACCTCGCCATTATAGGCAATGACCAGCGCGCCATCGGTTGATGCCCGGCGGCCGACAACTCAAGGCTCGACAAGCGTTGCTGTCCCAGAGCGAGACTGTTGTGCGACTCTACCCAGGTATCTGCATCATCCGGTCCACGATGGACAAGCGTGCCGGCCATCGCGCATACCTGCGCTCGAAGAATAGTCGGATCGATTTGACGGCCACGCTGCCAGATGCCGGTCAGTTCACACATCGTTCTGCCACGCCCTTGCGCCACAAGGGCGCTCGCCACTCTTTGTCATAGCGCTAAACCGCCGCCCACAACACCGTCCGATCGCAGCCGATCGTAGACAAAGCCGCGCAAAGTAGCCATGTTGCACATCACCTGGAACACAAACGTTATTCCTGGCAAATACCTTGAGGTCGTGGATCAGATCGGCGCGATGCAAGTTGATGTGGGCAAAGCGGTCAAGCGATCGGCACTAGCCCAATCACATCATTA
Source organism: Verrucomicrobiota bacterium (assembly GCA_027618625.1). Lineage (GTDB taxonomy): Bacteria > Verrucomicrobiota > Verrucomicrobiia > Verrucomicrobiales > DEV007 > JAGROY01. The sequence goes on along the minus strand of JAQCER010000279.1, from coordinate 2,480 downwards.
GCCAACAACGACGCGCAAATACGTTCGCTCATAAGCTGAAACACAAGCTTGGAGTGAAAATTTCGCGACCGCTCGGCGTTGATTTTGCTCGCCAACATGCTGTCTCAACCGCACATCCTGCGCAAGTTCCAATATGCTGTGGGCCAGTCCATCGACGTCAGCGACCTGCACGATAAAGCGCGATTGATCACCCTGTATGAGGTCGATAACCCCCCCAGCATTGGTGCTCACAAAGGGTTGGGCAGCGCACATCGATTCCAGCACAGCATTTGGCGATCCCTCTTGCAGTGAAGAAAACACCGCCAAATCTGCGCCACGTTGGAATGTCCAGACATCGGATCTTGACCCGCAAAACACAACGTTCTCTTCAATCGAAAGAGTACGGCACATGCGCTGCAGCTCTTCTAGAATACCGTCGTCTCTGCCCACACAGAATAGGACCCACGGTTGCGCAAGCGTTGTGCGGATCGTCGATAGCGCGGCAAGCAGATCTCGATGGCCCTTGTAAGGGATTAGATTTGCCACGTTGACCATCACGAAGTGGTCGGCGCTCAGTCCAAAGCTGGAAATGAGGATATCGCGTGCCACTTCCGGCGCGATGTCTGGAACGGGTGGATCGAAACCGTTTTCGATGATCCGCAAATTGCTTTCGGCAACCCCTTCTTCTATCAACTGCGTTGCCACGACCGAAGAATTGGCCAGGATTAAATCCATTTTTCCATGCAGCCAGCGCTCTATGCGCGTCAATAGCGGATGCCCTACTTGGTATGAATTCAAACTCCTGCGGCTCATCACTCGCCGTCCACACGGCGCAAAGAAACTGCAGATCGCGCCAACCAAGTAGGCTTCGGGCAAGAAGAAGTGAACAATTTCTGCGTGCAATCGCCACATGTGGCAAAGCAGTGCGGTGGCAACGACAGGCAGTCCCAGAACGCGGCGAAGTGGTCTGGGTAGCTTTGCTAACGCACTCCAGCCAGGAGCCCACATCACATCCACACCGTTTTTAGCGAGGCGCTCGCCGACAATACCGGGCCCAGTCATCGAGAACACCGTCACCAAAAAACCATTACTTTGGAGATGTGGAAGGACTCTGGACAAATGGACCTCTGTGCCGCCCACACCCAGTCCTCCAACAACAATTAACACGCGGATATCTGTCCGGCTAGTTGGCATTTCTTAACCCTGGCAATAAACGGTTATTCACCGTCCGTCCAAATTCTAGGATCTTCGTCAGCACATCAAAGCCACCTGTAATGCTATGCATTCGCTGTGCATAGGTTGACCAGTAAACCCCACCCGCAGACGCTCGGATGACCGTGTCGTTGTCGCATCTTTTTTCGCCTCGATGGGTCACGGTAAGAAAGCCGATCGCTCGGCCCCCCCCCGTACAGATCCGTACGTGCGCTACTAACGCATACGGCTCCTACTTCGGGTATTTGGCGCGAAATCGCATTCTGGATAAGGGTGAACAATACGCACCTTGGGAAGCAAGTGCTCGACCCTGGAGCCAAACGTTTCCCATGTGATGGTGTGCCGTTGGCTGCGACGACGAAGCATTTTAAACCAGCGTTTCTCGACCTCGTGTCGGAATACTGAAACGCTTTCCCGATTGCCGGGCACACTGTAGTAATTCATGTGCCCTATCAAAACTGCCCGAACCCATTTCAGGGTAAGAGCAACGGGGTCATGCATCCGCTTTCGCAGCCCATCTTGCACCGCTTTGATGTGCTGAACCCGGCGCTTTCTAATCGTTTCGCGTCCTAACTTGAACTCGCCATTGCGTTTCGTGGTGCAGTAATGCGTAAAGCCGAGAAAGTCAAACGTCAGCGGTTTTCCCGTCTTGTGCTGTGCACCGTGTTGCGCGGCGTAGCGGCCGAATCGGAGCAGCTGGGTTTTCTCTGGATGTATGGCCAAACCGAAGGTCGAAAACCGCCGGTTGAGCAACGCCAGATAATCCTTCGCATCCCGTTCGTATTGAAAGCCAAGCACCGCATCATCGGCGTATCGCACGATGATGACCTCGCCTTTTGCTTTCCTGTTCCGCCACTGGTGAGTCCATAAGTCAAACACGTAGTGCAGATAGATATTTGACAGCAGTGGCGATATCACCGCACCCTGCGGTAAGCCGCGTTGTGCAGGTTGTCGCTTTACATCGTCATCCACCACACCCACTTTTATCCAGCGTGAGAGCAGCTTAACCAAGCGTTTATCGCGTACGCGATGCTGGACCATTCGGATGAGCCAGTCATGTTCAACGGTATCGAAGAACGGCCGGATGTCCAGGTCCAACACCCAATTCACTTTCTTTTTGCAGATGCCATAGTGACCCTGTCTCGGTTTCACGTACATCAGATTTAACCGATACTTTCTGATGAACGGAGAAAACGATGAGCAAGAAACAACAGGTGCCAAACCGCCAGTATACGGATGAGTTCAAGGTCGAGGCGATGCGGCTAGCTGAGTCAATCGGTGCTAGCCAG
>JAQCER010000278.1 GCA_027618625.1 Verrucomicrobiota bacterium | reverse complement strand
TACGGCACCGCAACAATTATCACAAACCAGCCTAAAGTCCGTGCCATTCGTGACAGACACTTTACAGATCGCCCGACACTTTACAGTCCGCCCGTATTCGAGATCAGGCTCCCTCTACCATCAAAGCATCATTCGGCAGTTTATTGTTCCGTGCGCCGGGCCGGCTCAGACGGCCCGGCTTTTCTTGTTTTCCTTCGAGACGTAAAGGGCATAGCGTTGCAGCATGTCGCAACTTCCAGCAATCGCATTCATCGGAACAGGTGTCATGGGCCGGAGCATGGCCGGGCACCTGCTCGCCGCCGGACATCCGGTGCATATCCACAATCGCACCAAATCCAGGGCCGCTGACCTTTTGAATGCAGGTGCCGTTTGGCATGATTCACCGGGAGCAGCCGCTGCGGTCTCGCGGGCCGTCATCACTATCGTCGGCTACCCTGCCGACGTCGAGGCGGTGTATCTGGGCAAAGGCGGCATCATCGAAAATGCGCAAGCCGGGTCCGTCCTGATCGACATGACAACTTCCAGCCCGGCGCTTGCAGTAACGATCGCAGATGCTGCCGCCACCGCCGGGATGAGCGCCCTTGATGCGCCGGTTTCAGGTGGCGACATCGGAGCCCGCGAAGCGCGACTGTCAATCATGGTGGGAGGTGACCGCGAGACGTTCGACAGAGCCCTCCCCGTGCTCGCATGCATGGGCAAAAACATCGTCTATCAGGGCAAGGCAGGTTCCGGCCAGCACACCAAGATGTGTAATCAAATTGCCATCGCCTCAGGAATGCTCGGCGTATGCGAGTCACTCGCCTATGCAAAAAAATCCGGACTCGATCCTGCAACGGTTCTGAAAAGCATCGAAAGCGGAGCCGCTGGCAGCTGGTCTCTCTCAAATCTTGGGCCCCGCATCTTGAACAACGACTACGCTCCCGGTTTCTTTGTGAAGCATTTCATCAAAGACATGCGTATCGCCATCGAATCCGCAGAAGGCATGCACCTTGACTTGCCTGGTCTCAAACTCGCAAAGAAACTTTATGATCAGCTGGCGAGCGACGGCTGCGAAGATGATGGCACACAGGCTTTGTTCAAACGTTATCAAAGTCCTCCCCAGAGCCCCAATACGGTAAACCAGACACATCAAAAATCGTAACCTCTCACAGGTTCAGGGAATCCGTTCGATTTGAGAGAGGGATGGATTGCGGATGCGTCCTCGCAGTTCCAGAATAGTAACACAGGCCGGGTTGAAACGATTCAATCGTCTCGATCACGAAGTGGATCAGAATCTTCCTAGACTCACCTCTATTGGCCCAGATTTCGCATCTCCATCACGCCGCCCCATTCGCCACCGTTCATTGCGCATGCCCCAGACTCCCGCTTCTCGCCAAACTTCGGGCGTTCTCGTTCGAAAAATCTATCCGAAAACGCCAGACTTCCTAACACTCCTCCCTCATTAAAGTAGCGCTCCCGACAACGCTGATGCTCGCGCAGCCTCGTCGCCGTCCACTTCGTCCGCCCCCATGCTCGCGCAAGCCCCCGACGCGACACCACATTCCCACCCATCGCCGCAGCATGGCTGCACCACCGGTAATCCCCGGCATGCTCGCACAATCCAGCACTTTTCCTGCCTGGACTTCATCGACACTCTGCTCGCCCGCGGCCGCATGAGTTTCTGATGCGGACGCTTCAGCCGCCACCCTAGCCTGGATTCCCATCGCACGTCGAGTCCTAACGAATTTGGGACGAAAGTTGCGAAATTCGGCGGTTTGATGGGATTTGGATTAGTGGAATCTTTTTTTTATAGTTCGTTGCCACCCTGTTATCTGGAAGAGCCGAAGTTCTCGCGGGAGACACGTAATCGGCCAATTGTGGTCAATTTAAGCATATATTTAACTTTTATTGATTTTTAACGCTTTTTTCTTTGACGGGCGTGATTGACTTGAGATGGTGGCAGTGTGATTATCAGTTCAGGTAAAGAGATAACAGGCGTGGCCGACGCCTTCCTGCTTCCCTCCAATGCCACTCATCGGCAGTACGAAGCTCTGCGCGCGTTCTTCGTCGACAATGTCCCTTCGGCGCTGACCGCCGAACGTTTCGGCTACACACCGGGAAGCTTTCGTGTCTTGTGCCATGAATTCCGCCGCAACCCCGGGCGCGAGTTCTTTCTCCCACCAACCAAGAAAGCCAAATCTCCGCCGCTCAGGGAAAGAGTCCGTCAAATGATCATCACCCTGCGCAAGCAGAACTCCTCAGTCTACGATATCCGCGATGCCCTGGTGCAGAGCGGAGAAAAGCTCAGCGCGGCGTCGATTTCCACCATTCTCAAAGAGGAGGGATTCGCCCGTCTGCCCCGGCGCAGAGACGACGAACGGCCCGCGACGACTCGACCCGACGCTGCGGATGTCGCCGACGCCCGAGCCCTCGACTTATCCGAACGCACGTTCCGAACCAAGGTCGGCGGCCTCTTCTTGTTTCTGCCCTACCTTGCCAGGATTCCTCTTGAGAGCATGCTTGCCGAGGCCAAGTTCCCGGGCACCAAGATGATGCCGGCGGCGCATGCGATTCGCTCGCTGCTGGCCATGAAGTTGTTCGGCAGCGCCCGGCACAGCCACGTCATGAGCTACGTCTTCGACGAGGGCCTGGCGCTCTTTGCCGGGCTCAATGTGATTCCCAAGCGCTCCTTTCTCACGGAGTACAGCTGCCGCATCGAGCCGGACTGCTACCCGAGGATCATGCAATCGTGGTTTGACGCCGTGAAGAAACTTGGGCTCAAGAGAGGCGGCTCGCTGGATCTTGATTTCCACACCATTCCCTTCCACGGCGAGGACGCGCTCATGCAGAAGCACTACATCTCCAAGCGCAGCCGCAAGCAGAAGGGCGTGCTGGCATTCGTGGCCCAAGACTCCGAGACGCGGGTGTTCTGTTATGCAAACGGCGATTTGCGCAAGGAGCAGCAGAACGACGAGATCTTGAAGTTCGTCGAGTTCTGGAAGGAGAGAACCGGCCGCCTGCCACAGGAGCTGGTCTTTGATTCCAAGTTGACGACCTACGCCAATCTCAACGAGCTCAACAAAATGGGGATCGATTTCATCACACTGCGCCGCCGCTCCGACACGCTGCTCGAAGAACTGCGCCAGGCTTCCGGATCGGCCTGGCGGCAAATCCATCTCAGCAATGTGTCCCGCGCATTCAGGACGCCGAAAGTGCTCGAGACCAAGATCCGCTTGAGTGACTACGAAGGTCCAATACGTCAACTTGCCGTACGCGATCTTGGCCACGACAAGCCAACTCTCTTGCTTACCAATCAGCTGCGTCGCTCGCCGACCAAGCTCATCGATCGCTACGCTCAGCGCATGCTCATCGAGAACGGGATCGCCGATGGCATCGACTTCTTCCACATGGACGCGCTCTCCTCGGCCGTGGCCATGAAGGTCAACTGTGACCTCCAACTCACGCTCATGGCCAGCAGTCTCTATCGGCTTCTTGGGGCTGAAATCGGAAAGGAATACACCGACGCAAAATCCCGGCGCATCTTCCGCGACTTCATCGATGCCACCGCGGTCGTGACCATCGACCAGTCCGCCATCACGATTCAGTTTCAGAAGCGCGCGCACAATCCTTACTTGCTCAAAGCCGGCTTCGATCGCAAGCGCACCCGCATCCCCTGGCTTGGTGGCCGCCGCCTGCAATTCGTCTTCGGATAATCAGCGGCCCAGTGGTCCAGTGCTCTTCCAGTCACGTGGGATAAAGACGCCACCTAACGACAGAAGATCTCCCCGAGTGAGTTAAATCCGATCCCGCTACCAAGCCCAAAATGTTAGGCCCAAAGGGATCCATGGGAATCCAGGCTAGCAGAGCCCAAACGGCTTTTACTTTCTTTTTTCGATCGCGTTCAACTTGAATGTTGACTGCGGCGACAAAAACCAACATGCTCCCGGCATGAATCTGCATGCACGTTTGGTAGGCGTCCGCAGGATTCTCTCTCCGCAAGTCACGGCGCATCGCGCCACGATTCCCATTGTGGGGGAGAGAGTGTCCTCGGCTCAATCCGTCCCGTTCAACGTCCGCTCGCATTCGCTCGGCTGAACGCACGGCGGGTGGTTCCGTTTCCATTGGTCAGACTCGGAACCTTTGAGACTTGACCAAGCTTGGTCGCCTTCCGCCTGTGCATGAAGCCATGTCACTTCTTGGTACCGAAATCTGAACAACCACTAGCAATTCCACAAAAAATGACACCAATCTCTCTCCAAAGCGGACGGCGGACGTTCGCCCATTTGGCGGCCTCGCTGGCTCAGCCTGCCGCTCCTGGCCGTCTGCGCCGAAGCCCAGACCACCTCCAGTCCGATCGCGATCTCCAGCAACGACAGGTTGATCTGGGTCGTGAATCCTGACGAAGACAGCGTCAGCGTCATCCGCCCGGACACGAACGCGCGACTCGCCACCGTTCCCGTGGGGGACGAACCCCAGAGCATCGCGCTGACGCCGAACGGCCAGTATGCCTTCGTGGCGAACGCGGCAGCTGGCACGGCGACGGTCATCCGGATCAACGATCCGGCTTGGGGAACGTTCAGCGCAGCCGTGGATGCCACGGTCGGAGTCAACGGCCACATCGTCACCGGAGCCGAGCCTTGGAACATCGTGTGCTCGCCGGATGGAAAACGGGTCTTCGTGGCGAACAGCTCGCAGAACTCCGTCACGGTGATCGACGCCGTGGCCCGCACCGTGGTCGGTCATGTGGACCTGCGCGACAGCGTGGCGAACGATCCCGACCGGAAGCGCCACTTCCAGCCGCGGGGTCTGGCCGTCTCCGCAGACAGCACGAAGCTCTACGTGACCCGGTTCCTTTCGTTCACGAAGCCCGGCGGTCGGCAGGGAGACGATCTCGGGCGAGAGGGGCTCGTCGCCGCGATCGACATCGACACGAACTCCAACGTCATCGGCGACTACAAAGTGGCGCGCACAGTTGCGCTCGCCCCTTCCGTCACGGGCTTCCAGTTTCCCGGTCTCGGGACGGACACCTCGGCCTTTCCCAACCAATTGCAAAGCGTCGTGATCCGCGGCGACCAGGCCTATCTGCCGAACATCGCCGCGTCTCCCTCCGGGCCCCTGCGCTTCAATCTGGACACCCATGCCTACGTCAACGTCATCGACGGCGTGACCGGCGTCAGTCCCTCCGACGCGCCCGCGAAGTCGCTCAACCTCCACCTGGGCGCGAGGAACCCCGAGGCGGGCAAGCGCAAGCTCTTCTTCGCGAACGCCTGGGCGATGGGTTTCACGAACAAGAGTGGCGCGGGCAACGCCTATGTCGTCTCCGCGGGGAGCGACCTGCTGGTGAAGCTGAACGTCGATGCGGCGGGAGACCTTTCGTTCACCGGCGGGGCCGACCAGACCCGCTACATCGACCTCAACGATCCCGACAATGCCGCGACGAGCGGCGTCAACGCCGGCAAGAATCCGCAGGGGATCGCGATTACAAGCGACGGCGCGCGCGCCTATGTCGCGAACTTTGTGTCGCGGAACGTCTCGGTGGTCGATCTCGCGACCGATGCCGTCGTCGCCGTGGTCCAGACCTCCAGCCTGCCGACTCCCGGTTCGCCCGAGGAAGTGCCGCTCGTGGGGGCGGAGATGTTCTTCTCCTCGCG
>JAQCER010000277.1 GCA_027618625.1 Verrucomicrobiota bacterium | reverse complement strand
ACGAGGAATTTGCCCAAGGTCAGAAACGCCGCGCCCAGACCGAAGGAAGAATCAGCATATTGAAGAACCAGTTCCTGGGGCGCCCCCTGCGGGTGAAAGGCTTCGAGAACCGCCGGCAGGCGGTATCCTGGGCAGTGCTCAGCCACAACCTGTGGGTGCTGGCCCGGCTGCGCATCGAGCAGGAGGAAGCGCGCAGGAGACAAGAGCAGGCGCGCAAGAAAGCAGCGTAGACTAACACACCCGTAAAATCGGGAAACTGGCATCAACCAAGGGGGCGGAATGTACAAATGTTAGGGACGAAGGACTGCAAGCGCCTTATCTGAGCAAAAATGTCGTGATCAGCTCCCTCGGGGCGACCTTCACTTGCCCGAAAATCGGCCACTGTATAATTACCATAACATCCTCCCCGCTGCCCGCCAAAAAGCCCGCCTCTGGGACTGGCCCTAGGTAAGAGCCCTTTATGGTAACAACGGGTAACACCAAGCGCGCCCTTTCGGCTGCACTCCTGGACTTCTGTGGATTTGCCTTGCTCCTTGCGGGCCTGAACTTCGCGATGGCCGGGGAGGATCCACTTTGGATCAACAGCAATCCCAATCCCTGGTGCTGCTCCCCGTTTACATTGGCTTTCGCTACGGATTTCTTTCGGGCTGTGTTGCTGGTATAGTCACTGCGGCGGTAGCGGGAGTCGTCGTCGCTGGCAAAGGCGATGATCTCTCAGTTGCGGAAGCATTGCTCAACCACCGCCTCCTATTACTGGGATTCTTCATCGGAGGGATTCTCACAGGCGCGGTCCGCAGTCTGCTAAACGGGCAACTCCGCAGTCTCGAGGCCCGCGCAACCAGCGCCGAAGCCGAGAATAAGAGCCTGCGTTCCGACAACGAGACGCTGGACGAAACCCGGCATCAACTCCAGCAACGCCTCGCCCTGTTCGGGGCCGATACCTGCGCGCTCGATCAGCAACTGCGTGCTCTCTTTGCCCCAACTGCCGGGCCCGTGCTGCCGGGATGTCTGAAGCTCCTGCGCGATGCCGCGAATGTCAGCAGCTGTTGTGTACTGGAACTTGGCAGCGACGATGGCACCGGAAAAGTCATCGCCGCACTCGATTCGCAGTGGAAGGTCGGTGACACATTGCCTCAGGAGAAACTCGCCATGGCAAGGGCTGCGCTCAAGGCGCAGTCGACTGTCACCTGGAAAGCGGGAAGCAGCACCGGCGACACGGATTTTATCGCAGCCGTGCCCTGGAACAGTGATGCCGGAAGCAAAGTAGTGTTGCACGTCGAGGACATGCCTTTCAGTGTAATCGGGCAGCCGACGTTTGTTCGCATTGAAGTGATCGTGCGCTGGGTAGCGCGATTTCTTCCGGAGCCTGCGCCTGGGGCAGCGATGGAGGCTGAGAAAGGTCGTGCAGCCGCCAGTCATTTTGTCACTACAGAAGAGTTCGAATCCCAAGGCAAGCTTGCGCAGGAAACCTTCGCGCGTCTGCGATTGCCGTCTACCGTTGTCGAGTTCGAAGTCAATCACGATCAAGGCAAGTCGACAGGGATCGAATCGTTGACTGCGGCAATCAAGCAGCAGCTGGTGGCACCACGGGTCGTTTGCGCCGACGCGAAATCGAACACATTGCGGATGCTTTTGCCAATGGAAGGTCGCCGTGACGCGGAGAGTTTTGTGGCATCGCTCCAGGCGTCCGGTGCCATGCAACCCGATCGAATCCGCCACCAGATCATCGAGATTGGCGCGAACGATTCCAACACCGTAGCGGAGGCAAAATGAAGTCAGTCACATTCGCGATGGCCATCGCTGCCGCACTGTTTGAGATCGGTGCTGCCAGCTACTTCCTGGTCGCCCAGCCCCAAGCTGGGGTACTGCTTGCGATCCTGGCCGTTCACGCGGTCGCGTCCTGTGTGCGCGCCCTGGCGGGAGCTGCTGTTACCGCCCCTGACGTTGTTCCTAAGGCAGTCGACCAGCCCAGATCCCGCGCTGCTGCATTCGTGTTCTACCTCGTCCCGGCGCTGCTCCTGCCGATAGGTGGAGTGCTCACGGTGGTGGCGATGAGCCTCATTCTGCGTTCGCCAGCAACGGCTGCGAGCGAAGATGCATCTCCTTTCGAGCGTCTGTCGCTGGCATCCGTTTCGACCCCTGCCGCCACAATGGCCGAGCCACTCGCAGGCTCGCTGAAGCAGCTCTTACTCGGCGAAATCCGGGCCGTGGCCACTGGTCTTCGTAACGTCCGTCCAGCAAGTGCTGCGGCCGTCGTGTTGCAGCACCTCCAGCGGCACGAGGATACGGAAGTCCGATTTCGCGCTCAGGGTGCCGTAACCCGGGCGGTAAGGGCGTCGGAAGATTGTCTGAAGCAATTCGCAGAAGTCGCAACCCTAACATCACAACAAAACCTTGCGGCAGCAGATGCCTGCCTCGATCTCGCTGAGTGGGCACCGGCCACAGGCACCAACAGAAATACGCTGCTCGAAAACGCTATCGGCTATCTTGCAGATGAGCAAGCACCAGCGATCCCGCGACTCACGCGCCTCGTTCGAGCCCAGCTCTCGGCCCTTCGCACGGACGGTGCCGCGGATTCCCTGGCAAAACTGCGGGCCGCCGGCGCCAGTGAAGATTTGCTCCAACCGCTCGAGGCAGAACTGCTCTACCTGCAGCGCGACTGGAACGCTCTGGCCCAGCGCAGCGCCGATCAACCATCCCACCACCCCGCCGCGCGCTTCTGGCGGGCCGCTGCCATCGCAGGATGATACCGCGCAAACAGAAAGAAGCGGCCGATGTCTGCCTGGTTCTCGAAGGAACGTATCCCTACGTCTCCGGCGGCGTTTCCACCTGGGTGCATCAGATCGTCAGCGCCATGCCGGATCTGCGCTTCAGCGTGCTCTTCATCGGCGCTGAGAAGGCCAAGGATGCAAAGTACGCTTACAAATTGCCACGGAACATTGTCTCGGTCGAGGAGGCTTACCTTTTTTCCAGGAATCAAAAGTGGCTCGCCGCGACTGTAACCACAACGGACATCCTGGCACTGACGCAGAAGTGCAAGACTTTCCTTGCCACGGAGGGCACTCCAGCAGAAACGGAAGCATTTTCCAGCCTGCTGGCAGAGACTGCCAGACTCGCTCGCCGCAGTTCGCTCGATGCGATATGGAAGGATGCTGCCGTCTGGGATCTGGTTTCGGAAATCTACGAGGAACACGCCTCGGATGCTCCGTTTCTCGACTTCTTCTGGGCCTGTCGCTTTCTGGTGGAGCCGGTTTGGAATCTGTTAGGAACCCTCCACCGCGTCCCGTCGGCGAGACTTTACCACAGTCCCTGCACCGGCTACGCTGGCCTGATCGCTGCGCTCCTTGCGCGTCAGAACGCTGTTCCGTTCCTGTTGAGCGAGCACGGCATCTACGTCCGTGAACGCATTGCCGAGATCCACAAAGCCACCTGGCTGCAGGATCCCGAGTTTGCCCGGCCCCGCCTTCTGCCGGACGACAGTGTGCTGCGCACGATGTGGATCCGCTTCTTCACCTTGCTGGCCCGCTACGCTTACAACGTGGCAGGCCACATCACTTCCCTGTTCTCGGCAAATGCTCGGCATCAGATTTCCTTAGATGCGCCGAAGGAAAAGATCGAAGTGATTCCCAATGGCGTCGCACTCGCGAATTTCAAGTCCATCATTGCCAAACGCGAGATCTGGCGGGCCAAGCGCGATCGTCCAGTAGTCGGTTTCCTCGGTCGTGTAGTTGGGATCAAGGACGTCAAGACTCTATTGCAGTCGGCCGTCTTCGTACGGCGACTGGTGGCAGATGTGCGGTATCTTATTGCCGGCCCCACCAGCGAAGAACCGGAATACTTCAAAGAATGTCAGCAACTGATCCACCGGCTCGGCCTCGGAGACGTCGTGATTTTCGCCGGTCCGATGGATCGCGGGGAGCTGCTGGCACAGATCGATATCATGGTGCTCACCAGCATCAGCGAGGGCCTGCCATTCGTGGTGCTTGAGGCCTTTGGTGCCTCGATCCCCGTCGTGTCGACCGATGTCGGAGCGTGTGCGGATCTCATCAATGGCCAGCCAGACGAGGAGCCCGCACTCGGTGCCGCCGGAGCGGTGACCCGTGTCGGCGATCCACAGGCCATTGCACAGGCTATCGTCCAGATTCTTATCGATCCACAAAAGGCCCGCCAACTGGGTGCCATTGGCCGGGCGCGGGTCGAAACCCATTACACCCAGCAAGTGGTGGTCGATCGATTCCGCACGTTCTACACCGAGCCGTCATCACTCAATGCCATAACGCTGACAGCGCAACCAAGCGCAGGCTGATCGCTATGGCTGGCATCGGATTCGAGCTTCGTAAGTTGAAACAGGGCGACACGGGTGCGTCGACAGTCGCGGCGTATACCTACGCCGGATTGATCAGCAGCGGGCCCTGGATCATTTCCATCCTGTCGATTGTGATTCTGTCCGTCGTGCTGCGGCCACTGTTGCAACAGGCCGAGTTGGACTTCTTTTCCGCCTCGGTAACGCACGTGTACGCGTTCTCTCTCATTCTCGTCGGGCCAATGCAGCTGGTGCTCACCCGTTACGTTGCCGATCAGTTCTCGTTCCGATCGCGCAGCCAGATTTTCCCGTCTCTGCTCTCAGCGCTGGTCATCACGGCCATCGTCAGCGGGACTGTGGGCTCGATATTTTTCCTCGGCCTCGTTGGCGGGGCTTTGATTCACCAAGTAGCCGCCGCTGCGCTGATGGTGTACGTCTCGTGCATCTTCATCGCAGCAAACTACCTCACCGCACTCCGCGGCTACAAACGTGTTGTCACCGCGTTCGCCGTAGGCTACGCAGCAAGTTGTCTGCTGGCCTACGGCGCCGTCGTGGCATTAGGGCCGGAGGCGGCAATGTTAGGGTTTACCTCTGGTCATGCCGTTCTCTTTCTCATGCTGCTGCATTCCCTGCATCGCGAGTTTGGTACCGACGTCTCGATGCGCTGGGACGTGCTCGTTTACTTCCGCAAGTTCCCGAGCCTCGCCCTCACCGGCATCCTGTACAACGTCGGCATCTGGGGAGACAAACTCATGTTCTGGTGGGTGTCCGAGCATCGCCTGCAGATTTCCGGCGCACTGTGTGCCGCGCCGCAGTACGACGTCGCCATTTACCTCAGCCTGCTGTCCATAGTCCCCGGCATGGCCGTCTTTTTCCTCAAGCTCGAAACCGATTTCTCCGAGCGCTACCAGGCATTCTTTGATGCCATCGAAGGCCGCAAGACCCTCAGCCAGATCGTCGCCTGCCGCGAAGCCATGACCGAAACCCTGCGCGATGGTTTCCGCCACCTGCTCGCCGTGCAAGGGATCACCACCCTGTTGCTACTCGTGTTCGCAGATCAAGTGGCCAACGCCGCAGGCATCGGATCCATTCAGATGGGCATTTTCCGTGTCACCCTGTTCGGTGCCTTCCTGCTCATCGGCTTCCTTTCGCTCCTCACCATCCTCTTCTACTTCGACGATCGCAAAGGCGCCCTCGTCTGCACTGCCGTCTTCGCCACTGCCAACGTCGGCCTCAGCATTCCCACGATCCTCGCCAACGAAGCCTGGTACGGCATCGGCTTCGTCTTCGCCGCTGGCTTCGCCCTCATGATCGCCCTCGTCCGCGTCAATCACCGTCTTGCCAATCTGGAGCC
>JAQCER010000276.1 GCA_027618625.1 Verrucomicrobiota bacterium | reverse complement strand
AATTGGAGAGCGTTCCAGTTCAGGCTCGGTGGGACGACGTTCGCACGTTTGCGGCCCGCTCCCGTTCATTCTTCGATGCCAACGCACCCTCCCGACTGTTTCTCGTCTTTTCCGATGAGCCGGATTCCTTGAGCAAGGTGCTGGCCTCGGCAAAGCGCAATTTCAACTCGAATCCGAACGGCAAACGCTGGAGCACACCCGAGGGCGCCATCTTTGGTCAGGCGACGGCAACCGGCAAATTGGGCGTCGTTTTTCCGGGCCAGGGCGCACAGTACGTCGGCATGATGCGCGATCTCGCCTGTCATTATCCGCAGGCTCAAAAGGTTCTCGATACCGCGAATCTTGCCTTCGATGAAAACAAGTCCGAGGCGCTGACCGATCGCCTCAGCGACTACATATATCCGCACCCGGGCTTCGACAAGGGAACGGCCGAGAAGCAAGCCGAGCAACTGAAGCAGACAGAGGTCGCGCAGCCTGCGATTGGCGCAGCCTGCGTGGGTGGGCTCGACGTGCTCCGTCGCTTTGGTCTGCGGGCGGACGTATTCGGTGGCCATAGCTACGGCGAACTCGTCGCCCTGTATGCCGGAGGGCGTATCGATGAAAAGGCGTTCCATGATCTCTCGAATTTCCGCGGCCGCTTGATGGCGGAGGCAAGTCAAGCGGCGGAAGCGAGCGGCATGCTGGTGGCGAAGACTTCGATCGAGTCCGTGCAAGAACTGCTGCAGCAGCAGCAGATCGGAGTCGTCATTGCGAATCACAACGCCCCCGAACAAATCGTTCTCGCAGGCACGCTGGATGCGATCGGGAAGGTTGCTGCCGTGTTGTCAGAGCGTTCGATCTGGAATCGCATATTGCCCGTTTCCGCAGCATTTCACAGCCCGCTGGTTGCGGATGCCGTGAAGCCATTCACTGCAGCGCTGGAGAATGCGAAAATCCATCCCAGCACCGTTCCCGTTTTCGCCAACTCTACGGCAGATGTCTATCCGGAGTCCGCGGCGGAACTCCGCTCACTGCTGGCGGGACAATTGGCGAAGCCGGTGCGCTTCGTCGATCAGATCCAGGCAATGTTCGAAAGTGGAGTCCGCACATTTGTCGAAGTCGGCCCGGGCAATGGATTGTCAGGCTTGGTGAAGGCAATTCTGCGGGACAAGGAGGCGACGGTGATTTCTCTGGACGCATCCAAAGGTCGGGGCGACGGCGTGCGTGACTTGGCACTGGTTTTGTGCGAGATGTCTGCCTCTGGATATTCCATCAACCTGCAGCTATGGGACGAGGAATTCAGCAAGTCCACTGACCGCAACAGCAATAATGACAAAAGTTCGAAATTCAATTACCCAATTTGTGGTGCCAACCAGCGAACCAAAAAGCCCCCCCGTCCTCCATCAGCGCCAAGACCAAAAATCGTCGAAGTAGCATTATCTGCGACAACGACAACGACAACGACAACGACAACGTCGGCATCAGCGCCCGCTTCCCCTTCCTTCCAATCTTCCGTGCAATCCGAACGTCCCATAATTCCCGCTCCGCTCGAATCGCGCGCAACTTCCGCTGAATTCGATGCAGCGCTGCGTGCGTCGCGCGAAGGCCTTGTTGCTCTGCAGAAACTTCAGGAACAAACTGCTGACCTTCATCGCAAATTCCTTGAGGGCCAGGACACCGCACTGAAGACTTTTCTGGCTCTGGCTGAGCATCAGAGGACTGTGTTGGGAGGAGCAACTGCCGTCCCTGCTGCGCTGGCTCCGACTCCAGTGCAGACACCAGCACCGGCTGTGCCAGTTGCGGCGGCTGCGCCAGCCCCCGCGGCTGTCGTAGCGGCTCCTGTTGCCGTAGCCGTTCCAGTATCCACTCCGTTGGAGCGAGCTGTAGTAACAACGCCAGCGCCTCAACCTGCGGGAACTGATCAGGCCAAAGTGGCGGAAGTCTTGATGCAAATTGTTGCAGAAAAAACCGGCTACCCTACCGAGATGCTCAATCTCGACATGGGGCTCGATGCAGACCTTGGCATCGATTCCATCAAGCGCGTCGAAATCATGTCAGCGCTGCAGACCGAGCTGCCGGATGCGCCGGAGATCAAGCCCGAGCAACTTGGAAGTCTGCAAACGCTGCAAGAGATTGTTTCCTTTCTGAGTGCCCATTCCGTTTCAATCTCAGAGCCTGCGACTGCTTCGGTCGCCGCTGCAGCAACTGGAACTGGAACTGGAACTGGAACTGGCTCGCGAGTAAGCAGCAAAGTTGTCGCTGACACCCTGCTCTTCGTCGTCTCTGAGAAGACCGGATACCCGGTGGAGATGCTCAATCTCGACATGGGGCTCGATTCTGATCTTGGCATCGACTCCATCAAGCGCGTCGAAATCATGTCAGCGCTGCAAGGCCGCCTGCCGGATGCGCCCGAGATCAAGCCGGACCAGCTCGGCAGTTTGCAAACCTTGCAACAGGTCGCCGACTTCCTTGGCGCTTCCACTTCCACCCTGGCAACTGCTGGAGCGCCGAGTTCCACTGCGGCCACTGCGGCCAATTCAGTCAATTCAGTGGTATCGAGTGAGCAAGTCGCCGGAGTTCTTTTGGCGGTCGTTTCTGAAAAGACCGGTTACCCGGTGGAGATGCTCAATCTCAACATGGGGCTCGATTCTGATCTCGGGATCGACTCCATCAAGCGCGTCGAAATCATGTCAGAGCTGCAGGGCCGCCTGCCGGATGCGCCCGAGATCAAGCCCGACCAGCTCGGCAGCTTGGAGACATTGCAGCAAGTCGCTGACTTCCTCGGCGCTCTGCCAGCGACCATGGCTGGGGCAGTGGCTGCGGCTTCGACTGCGTCCACAATATCCAAGGATGAAGTCGCTGGGCTTCTGTTAGTGATCGTTTCTGAAAAGACTGGTTACCCAGTGGAGATGCTCAATCTTGAGATGGGGCTGGATTCTGACCTTGGCATCGATTCGATCAAGCGGGTCGAGATCATGTCAGCCTTGCAGAACGAAATGAGCGAGTTGCCGGAGATCAAACCGGAAGATCTCGGCACCTTCCAGACACTGCAACACATTGTCCAGTTCCTCTGTGAAGCTGGTTCTGGGTCGCCGAACGTTGCCGGGCCTGCCCACGATTCCCGCACAGCAGCAGCTTCTTCCGTGGAACATGGCACAGCAGTCGGCGAACCGGAACAGGCACTTGAGCGTCTGATCGTGCAATCGACCGAAATCAATGGCAATGGCAACGGTGGCTACGAAAAAATCGTTCTTGAGCCAGGCGCGATCGTCTGGCTGGTGGATGATGGCACCGATCTCTCAAAACACATTGAGAAGGAACTGGGATCGCTCGGTTACCAAGTCGTACGTCAGAGCCTTGACAAACTGCGCAAGAGAGAACTTCCAGATCGACTGGGTGCGCTGATCATTGTCCCTGCTACTGGACAGAAGGAGCGCGACCAAGTCCCGGACGCATTTGGGTTGATACAATACGCTGGAACAGTGCTACGGCGGACCGGCGAGACTGCCGATGCGGTGCTCGCCACAGTCTCTCGGTTGGACGGTTCGTTCGGTCTCCAGGGATTGAATGGCAACAGCAATCCCTCCAGCGGTGGACTCGCAGGTATGACCAAGACCGCCAGACATGAGTGGCCCGAGGTGCATTGCAAAGCGATCGACCTCGATGCCGAATCGTCGAACGCTAACAAGGCAGCCAGAGCGATCGTCGCAGAAATGTTTTCCCGTGGCCCTGTTGAAATCGGGTTGAGCGATGATACGCGTCGCATCGTCGAATTGCATTCGAGTCCCATCAATGGACATGCGACAAAGCTCCCGCTCGCGCAGGGTGATGTCGTCGTCGTCTCCGGTGGTGGTCGCGGCGTTACCGCCCAGACCGCCATCGCATTGGCCAAGGCCTGCAAACCGACACTCATTATCCTCGGGCGCAGCCCGGAACCGGAAGGGGAACCCGACTGGCTGATCTCTCTCACCGAGACTTCCGCCATCAAACGCGCGATTCACGCAAATCTGGGCAACAATCCCAAGTTGAGTGAAGTCGAGAGCGCCTATCGTCGATGGATGAGTAACCGCGAGGTGAGTGCCAATCTCCAGCAGATGGAACAAGCCGGTGCTGTCGTTCGCTATCACGCTATCGATATCCGTGATGCCGCAGCGGTCGGTTCTTTGTTCGAAAGTTTGCGTAAGGAATTTGGCCCGATCCGCGGGTTGATCCATGGCGCAGGGGTCCTGGCCGATCGCAAGATTGAGGACAAGACCAGCGAACAATTCCAGCACGTGTATTCGACGAAGGTGGACGGATTGCACGCACTCCTGCAGAGTGCAAAGAACGATGACTTGAAGATCATCGCATTGTTTTCCTCCTTCACCGGCCGCTATGGCCGCACTGGGCAAGTAGCCTACGCCGCAGCGAACGAAGTCCTGAACAAGTTCGCCCAGTTCGAATCGTTGCAGCGCCCAAGCTGCCGCGTGGTTTCAGTGAACTGGGGGCCTTGGGATGGTGGCATGATCAACTCCGGCTTGAAGACACTTTTCGAAAAGGAAGGGATCGGACTGATCGAGCCTCGGGCAGGTGCGAATCATCTTGTCCGCGAACTCTCAATCGGCACTGGCGGTCCTGTTGAAGTCGTCGTTGTCGCTCCATCGCCCGGTCTGGATGGCAACAATGGCAACAGTGGCCGGATGGTCGGCGCTTCTCCGGAAGTCCCTGCTTCATCCTTTTCCGACAGCGAATCAGCGATCGAAATGACCGTGTCGGTCGACCGCTTGCCAATTCTTCGCTCCCATGTGCTCAGCGGAAAAGCCGTTGTGCCCGCCGCGCTGATGGTGGAATGGATGGCTCACGGTGCGATGCACGGCCACCCTGGAATGGTGTTCAATGGTCTGGTAGATTTTTCTGTCCTGAAAGGAATCATCCTCAAAGAAGAAGAAACCGTCAGCTTGTCCGTGAAAGCGATGCCGCCCGTGAAGACAGAATCCGGGGTTCTGGTTCCGGTGCAACTGGTAAGCCAGCAGGCGGCTGGCAGCTGGCGCGTCCACGCCCGTGCGCAAGTGCGACTTGGCTACAGCGTAGCCAAGCCGGACGCCCCGCAGATCTCAGCGGGCTCGTTCCAGCCAGACGGCCGCAATCGCGAAGAGATCTACACGCCCGAGTTTCTCTTTCACGGAGCCGATCTGGAAGGCCTCCTGCAAATCACGGAAAGCGACGCTCACGGGATCGCCGCCACGGTTTCGCCGGCGCCCAAACCATCCAGCTGGATCAACGAACCACTTCGGCAATCCTGGATCACGGAACCGATGATGCTCGACTGTTTTTTCCAGATGATGATTCTGTGGAGCCTGCAGCACCAGGGTGCCCATTCGCTTCCCACCAGCGTCGGGAAATTTCAACAGTTCGTCCGCCGGTTTCCTCAAGAGGCGATCACGATTCGCAGTCGCATCACGTCAATCAAAAAGCACCTCGTCCGCGCGAACATGGAGTGCTTCGACAGCAAAGGAAACCTTCTCGCTTCCCTTGAAGGATACGAATGCGTGCTCGATTCCTCATTGAAAACAGCCTTCACCCATAATCGATTAGGCGAGCTGTTGCAGACATGAGCGACGGCGAGTCCATCGCCATCGTGGGCGTTGGTGGAGTGTTTCCGGGTGCGGGCGATCTAAGCCGGTATTGGGAAATAATCGACCAAGGTGTGGACACCTCTT
>JAQCER010000275.1 GCA_027618625.1 Verrucomicrobiota bacterium | reverse complement strand
CATCTGCTTCGCCTCGGAAAAACCTTTTTCTGCAGCGCCAAAGTAAAGCTGGTAAGCGGCCTCAAGGTTCACAGCCGTCGACAGCCCCGTTTCCACCATGCGCCCCAGGCGGAACCATGCCTCGGCGTAGCCTTGTTCTCCAGCTTTTTGATAAAGCTCAAGTGCCGAAGCGGGTTTCTGCAACGCACCGGTCGCGGTTTCATAGACTTCGCCCAACGCGCACTGAGAAGGCGCATGTCCCTGTGCAGCTCCCAGTTGAAACCATGCCGCAGCGGCGATCGGGTCTTTGATGGAGACGTCTCCAGAAGCATAGAGCTTGCCCATTCGATACTGGGCCTCAGCATATCCCGCCCCACCGGATAACTGGTAACTTTCGGTTGCCTTGGCAGTATTCTTCGCTATTCCAAGTCCCTGCTCGTAACAAATCGCGAGGCGATACAAACCAATGGGATCCCCTTTTTCCGCAGCCTCCTGAAAAGCTTTGACGGCGCTGGAAATGTCCTTCGCGGTCCCCAGGCCCTCCTGCTGCGCGATACCGTAATCCACCAGCGCTGGCGCATACCCTTCCTGGGCAGCAAGTCGAAATTGCTCGATCGCCTTTCGAGGATCGGAGTTCTGTAGCAGCTTTCCCATGCGATAATAGCCTTCAGGAGAATGCAGGGCCGCCGCCTTCTCAAACCAACGCAGTGCTGCCTCTGGGTCCGGCTTGCTGCCGTTCTGAGCCAACATTCCGAGCTTCACCATTGCGGAGGTCGAACCGTTAACCGCCGCCTTGTTAAAGAGGGACAGAGCCTGCACTGGATCGGACTTGCCCAGCTCACCACTCTCCAGCATTTCCCCCTCATGGTAAAAGGACTCTGCGTCCCCCACTGCACCTGCCTTCTGAAACCAGGACTGAGCTTCAGCAGTATCCGGGGTCATTGCGCCCGGCACGCCAACCCGGTACACTTGCCCGAGCCGACGCATGGCGGCCCCCATTCCAAGCGCTGCCGCATCCTTCAGTGTCTGGATTCCACTTTCGACCCGCTTCGAGCTGCCGGGCTGCGCTGTCTCGATCCTGAGACGCCCGAGCGAATACATCGCGCCAAATTGCTTGCGCTGCGCAGCGCCGAAAAACGACTGCTCTGCCTGTAGCAGCGAACGCGGCACCCCTTTCCCGTTCGCCTGACACCACCCCAGGAGATATTGAGCGTCAGGATCCCGGTCATTGTCGACGGCATCCCGCAGCATTTGAATTGCCCGATCATAGCGCTCAGATTCCATGAAGCCCTGCGCTTTTTCCACTTTTCCCGAAGGGTTTTGCATCGCGCCGAACAGAGGTACCGCAAGCCAGTCCTGTTGCGCAACACTCAGCGCGGGCGCTAGTAACGAGGAAAAAAGAGTCAGGAACGCCGAGAGCAGGGATCGGAAGCAGGGCAGGCTACGCTTTGGACGACAGAGGGAGAATGGGAGATCTGGGGCAAACATGACAAGGCGAAGTTGAATGGAATAAACCGCCAGAACATATCGCCCAGACGTCGGCGTCCCAAGCGAATTCCCACTAAGAAACCGCAGATTCAGGAAGTTCGGGCAGGCAGATCGGATTTTTTTTGATGTCACGAATGCTGAAGAGGCTCCCCCAATCCCCTCCCGCCATTGCACGAGAGGCCGTAGACCGACTACTACCAAACTGCCAGGCAGCATTGCTGAGATAGGCCTCGAGAAAAGCCCTGCTGCCCAGAATGCCTCCGGCGCTCAGGTATCGGACTCGGCACCTGAGCAACTGAGCCGCTGAAAGTTGCCCGCCAGATTCCAGAACCGCCTCAATTTCGCTCCGACTCACAGCCCCCGGCGACCCATCCAGCTCGCCATAAAGCAGCAGCCGGTAGCGTCCAGAAAGTCGCCGCCACTCGTTTCGCGTAGCACCGAGAGCGCGACAGAGCCCCCGCTGGCTTGCGCCCACCCCGGCCACGGCCTCGGCATAGCTGGAGAAACGGTAGTCCTTGGGATCATTTACAATCCCCGCGCGCACAGGATTCAAATCGATGTATGCAGCCACTGTAGCCAGAGCATCAGCACCTTCCACGAGCACGCTTTTGTAGGGCGCCATCCAGAGAGTTCCCATGCGATCGTGCGATCTGTTGAACGCAAGCGTCAGCCGCTGCTTCAGCTCTTTCATAAAAGCGGCGAGATCACACATTCGGCGGCTGAACTTCCGCAGCAGCTCGTCCGCCAGCGAGTCATGGCCAGCAGTCCGGTAGAGCTCAAGTTCCCGCCGCACTGCAGTCACCTCCGGCTTCGAATAAAGGATCCCGAGGTGCTTCAGCATTCGCTCCTCGTCTTCCAGCAGAGGCCGGACGAACGGTTCCCGGTCAGGAACCTCCACGAGAATGTGAAAGTGATTGGACATGCAACACCACGCCACCACGCGAACCCCCGTGAATGCCGCCATTTTCTTCAACCATCGCCGAAAAAGGAATTTCTCGCCATCGCCGAAAAGAAACTCCCCACCCGTGGTGCGAGACATCACGTGATAAAAATTGGTCGAGCCATGACCCAGAAACCTGCGGCGATACATAACAGGACGGTTACAGTGAAAAGTGAGCGTGTCAACAATAAATAATCTGACTTATTATTTTATTGTTTGCTGTTGACGGACTGTTGCTTCAGTAGCAGTGTGCCACCAATGCCAGCAAAAATCTACACAGACAAGGATGCTGATCTTCAGGTGCTCAAGGGTAAGACCTGCGCTGTGATCGGCTTCGGATCTCAGGGGCACGCCCACGCGTTGAACCTGAAAGACAGTAAGGTGAAGGTCATCATCGGCCTTTACAAGGGAAGCAAGTCACGCCCGGTGGCCAAGAAGCTCGGGTTCGAAGTTCTCGATACTGCCGATGCCGCAAAGAAGGCAGACATTATCTTCATTGCCGTTCCAGACACGAAGATCAAGGAGGTCTACGAAAAGGACATCGCACCTCATCTCACTGCGGGAAAAACTCTTCTCTTCAGCCACGGCTTTGCCATTCACTTCAAGACGATCACGCCACCTGCGGACGTGAATGTCATCATGGTTGCTCCAAAAGGCCCTGGCCACATTGTCCGCCGCCAGTTCACCGAAGGAAAGGGCGTTCCGGCACTCATCGCGGTTCACCAGGACCCAAGTAAGAATTCGAAGAAGATCGCACTTGCATGGGCAAAAGGTGTTGGCGGCACGCGAGGAGGCGTATTCGAAACAACGTTCACCGAGGAAACTGAAACCGATCTCTTCGGCGAGCAAACAGTTCTCTGTGGCGGCGTAACAGCGCTGATCAAGGCTGGCTACGAAACTCTGGTCGAAGCAGGATATCAGCCGGAAATGGCTTATTTCGAGTGCCTTCACGAGATGAAACTCATCGTCGACCTGATCAACGAATCTGGAATCGCAGGCATGCGCTTCTCCATCTCCGAGACCGCTGAGTACGGCGATGTAACGGTTGGGCCAAAGATCATCGACGCCTCAGTCAAACGCCGCATGAAGGCCGCGCTGAAGCGCATCCAGAATGGCCAGTTCGCTCAGGAATGGGTCGCCGAATATGAGTCCGGCCAGAAGAACTTCGACCAGCTTCGCAAAGACGAGGCAGCACACGAAATCGAGCGAGTAGGCAAGCGTCTCCGCAGTCTGATGCCATGGATCAAGAAGCGCAGCCTCAAGGGTGCTCAGGCCGCCTATTCTTAATTTGCGAATTGCGATTTTTGCGATTCGCGAAGCAGCAGCGCTTCGCCGCTTGTTAAAAAGCGGGTGGACGATCGCAGATTTTCACCCGCTCGGGCCATGTGCCTGAGCGGGTTTTTTGTCCAACGGCTGAAGCTTCAGTCTCTTCATGGTAACCGGAAGTTGGCTTGAACTGCAGTCGGCTTCGCAAGTTTGCTAAAGGTTGGTTTTTGGTTTTGGCCCTTTGGCCCCTGCGATGCTTGTTCTCACGGTGATACAACTGAGCGTGGCGAGGTCTTTTAGAAGGGTCGCAAAGCTGTGCATGGGTTGGCTGTCGTCGGCTTTGTTGGTGGCTGCTTTCATTGCAGCGGTTGGGATGCGGCCTGCGCGTACGATGTAAAAGCCATCCAACGCAGGTTGTTTGGTAATCGATTCTTCGTTCCGCATGAATGTTCGATCCGTCTTTGCGATCTCGATGTCGAAGTGTTTGAGCATTTGTGCTTGGCGCATCCGCGGTCCACGCACCGAGAACGGCGGCGACGGGACCGTGTGGGAGGGAGCGCTCGATGGTGAATTGGTCATCGAGGGGGAGGTCCGAAGCGCTGCCGCCTTTGAAGAGGACGATGATGAGACCGGCGATGACGTTGGGATCCAAGTCGGAGATGTTGGCGAGGGTGTGTTTATGAACGATTTATAGCAGATCCAGACTTGCAACTTCCGACTAAAGAATGTGCAACTTCTGCACCAGATTTTCATCAAGACTCAAGAGCCACAGAGCAAGGAGAGCGGTGATGATGGTGCAGACAATGATCCAGGGATGGCGCATCAGTTTTTCCGGCTCCAGACGCGCACCCACATCACTCATCGCATGATTGAAATATGCAATAATCGCGATGACGATCATCGGGAACACGAGGATGAGGTTTACGAACTCCTCATGAATTGCCATCGCAATTCCCGTACAGAAGCAGAACAGGTTGGCGTATGTGATCATCGCGATGATCAACTTCTGATCGTTATACGTGCGGAATGACTTGCGATAAAGCCCACTGACCTCAGCATCGTCAATGAAGCGGAATTCCGCATAGCGCTTGCCGGTCATCAACAAGGCTCCAAACGACCACCATGCCAGTACAATGGTCATGGGCACCCGATAGGCGACATCGTAGCCATGAAGTGGCACCAGCGCATACCACCCCCAGCCATAGCCGGATCGGATTATTGAATGACTCTGCGATCACATCGAGGTACGCCCGATCCTTGAGTCGCAGCGGCTGCACATTGTAGACCACCCCGCTGAGGAGCAGCAGCGCCAGAGCGATAATGTAGCCGATGTCGAAGAATTCGAACGCCATCATGAAACCTGCAATGATGAGCACCACTTTGATTCCCCAGAGAATCGGCACATTAACCTTTCCAGCGGCCACTCCACGCAGGCGCTTGGTCGGATGCGTCCGATCGAAGGGTGCGTCCAGAATCTCGTTCAGGATGTAATTCGCGGATGCGATGAAACACGCGGGCACCAGCGAGAGCGCGCAGACGAGGATATTGGCCCAGGTCAGGTCCACGCCTGGCCCCAGAACGAACGCGACTGCATGGCCAAAGACAATGAATATGTTCTTCAGCCAGTGGTCGATGCGACAGATGCGAATGTATTCGTTCAAGGAGAATCGAGTTTATCGAGTTGGCCACCGTCGGATTTGGCAGCCAGTTTTCAGGACGAGAGGATGAGGCGGTCGGGGCACATACCCCAAAAGATCAGTCAGGCCAAAGAAGAAAACACATTTTCTTCGTGGACACTTAACTTTAAGATGCCTTAAGTTCCGTCGGCTCCCGCAGTTCTGATGAGAAATGGTGAATTTTCCCCAATCCGACCGAGCAGTTCTGAGCGAGATATACCATTTCCGCTGTAGCCACTGCTTCCAAGCGCTTCAGGTGCCGATGACTTTTGCAGGTCACTCAGCGCCCTGTCCGTTCTGCCTGCAAACGACTACTGCTCCCAGTCCGCCCCAGCCCGCCCCCTCACCGGCCCAG
>JAQCER010000274.1 GCA_027618625.1 Verrucomicrobiota bacterium | reverse complement strand
TCGCCATCAAATTCATGTGCCAGCAGCGCCGTATTGATTGCTGTAGGTGCCGCTGCGCCAGCGATAAGCACCTGCGCCGTTTCCTGGTCAAAGCCGAACAGGATCGTCAGGGGCCAGGCGATCAGCGGGGCAATCGCCAGTTTCAGAATCAGGGCGGTCGAGACCGGTCCGCGCAGCTTCGATGGACGGGTTTTCGAGAGTTGCACACCTAACGTGATCAGGGCAAAACCGATCAGCGCATCGGCAGTATAGGACAGCGGCGTCCAGATCCAGTTGACCGTCTTTACATCGAAATGCAACGATTTAAGGAGGAACGCCAGAGTGATCGCGTAAATCGACGGCTGGCGCAGAATAAGCAGCCAGGGGGCTCTGGACTTGATGCGCTCTCCACCAACGGAATCCTTGTCCTCGCCCTGACTCGCAGCGATCAGCATACCCACAGAGAAGGTAGAAATATTCATCGCTAGCAGGGCGAAAACCTGGATCTCCGTCGCCTGCGGGCCGAAAGCCAAAGCTGTCAGTGGAATGCCGTAATTGCCGCAATTGTAGAACATTGCGAGCATGAGGGTTTTCCTCTCTGCATCGGTGCGCCGGATCGAGGCAAGGATGCTAAGCGCGAGCAGGCACGCCAGTACCGTCAGGGTGAAAACGAAGATTGGCGCGGCCGTGGTCATCACCACTTGCGACGTGTAGATCCGGACGAAGATGAAGCAGGGCACCAGAACGTAAATGTTCAGCTTCACCAGCGTGCTCAGATCCAGGCTGAATTTGCGATCCAAAAGCCAGCCGACGCCCATCAGGACGAATAACGGCAGACAAATAGTTACGAAGATTTGTCCGATGGAGGCGAGAAATGCCATGTGAGCGTCCGAGATCGCGGGAAATCGGCACCATTGCAAGCTTGTTGAGCCAATTTTCCAATAATCGCTGGCGATCAGGTCGAATCGGCCTAATTTCACGCACAGAGACATCAGGAATGTATTCCGACGACGATATACAATACGCAATGCAAATGACGGGCGTGGTTCATGAGCCCGCACGGAGGATCGATACGTTTGGAACGACCAATTTTGAGTTCATCCTGTTGAGCGAAATGATGGACCGCGTGGATCAGGTAAAGGTGCGATCCGGTCGCATTTGTGCCGAGCGTCCGATGATTGTGAAGCCTGAGGCGTACGCTGAGATGTTGTTCGAGGGATTTGGCGAGCAGGCTCAGGCGTTTGATGAATGGCTCCGGCGCAATGCTGTCGATCTGTCTTTTCTAAAGTATGGATTCAGCTTTCGGAAAAGTGGCGTCACAGAAAGCGTTGTGCATGATCCGTTGCAAGTCGTTCAGGACAGAGTCGTGAAACGAGAGATCGATTCCGGAAACCCAAGTTGTGCCGTGATTGTCGGCGTTGAGGATAGCTGGGAGATCTGCCTCCTTCGCTTTACTCTTGAAATGATTCAAAAGTCGCAGGGAATCAACATATTCGATTTCAAGCGCCGCGGTTGGCTCTGAATGCAAAATGCCGATGCGATGATGCGATGAAATTCCCTATGGTTGCGCAGTTGAAGATCCTTCTGGCGGTTGCCGCGCTAGTCGTTCTGACGGCGACCATCTTCGCTGGAGTTTACTTGTATAAGAAAGTTTTCCGACCTGCGTATGACCAGGATCGCGCAGCTCAGGAACTCCTGGATTCGAACCAGCCAGCTCCAGATCTAGGCCAACGAGTGCATGAAGATGCCGTGGCATTCATTAGGGCCGGCAAGATCGAAGAGGCCTGCAACAATTTGCAGCAGATTATTGAAGTATATCCTGATTCAAAGTTTGTCGACGAGTCCCGCCGTGTGCTGGGAGAGATCCATCTGGACCGATTGTTTTCGAAGTCTCCGATGCCGGGGAAACTGGAGTATACCGTGAAGAATGGAGATGCACTTGCATCGATCGCGGCGATTAATTCCACTACGATCGGCTACATTTGGCGAGTGAACAGATTGTTTTCGAATGTGATTCATCCTGGAGATCGTCTGGTACTGTATCCCTTTGATTTTGAAATCACGGTAGACCTTGCTTTGCAAAGGCTCATCCTCTGGGAAAAGGGCGAATTCCTGAAAGGCTATGCGATTTCGGAATTTAAGCGCCCTCCAAGAGGGAGTTTTCCAGGGAAAACCAAGATTGCGGACAAAGTGGCGTGGATTGACGGCAAAACCGTGCCTTTGACCGACCCACGTGCGGGACAGGCGGAGTTTTGGCTTCAGACGCCGACACGAGCAACTCAGCCGGGCATCGTGATTTGTCCGAAGCCCGAGGGCGAGGGGGCAGAGCAGCGGAGTGAGATGATCGCTTTTGGACTGTTTTTGAGCAGAGGCGACATTGATGAGCTGGCAGTGTTGACTAGGGTCGGGACTCCAGTCACCATTGTCCATCGATAACCTACATGTCTGTGCCTACTGAATTCGAATCCAACGCTTCCTCCTCCCCTGAGCTTTCTGCCTGGGAGCGGGTGCAATTGGCCCGAAACACTGCGCGGCCCTACATGTTGGACTATATTGACAAGGCGTTTCGGAACTTTGTCGAACTCCACGGCGACCGGCACATCGGTGACGACCGTTCCATGCCCGGAGGATTTGCTCAGATTGGCGATTTCAAGTGTGTGGTCATTGGACATCAAAAAGGGCGCGATACGAAAGAGAATCTGTTGAGGAACTTCGGTAGTGCTCATCCGGAAGGTTATCGCAAGGCCCTTCGATTGATGCGCATGGGCGAAAAGTTCAATTGTCCTATCGTGGCTCTGATTGACACTCCAGGGGCCTTTCCGGGGATCGGATCCGAGGAGCGAAATATTGCTGAGGCGATCGCTTTCAATTTGCGTGAAATGATGTTGATCAAAGTTCCGATCATCGCTGTCGTAATCGGCGAGGGCGGTTCCGGTGGTGCGCTCGGGATTGGTGTCGCAAACTCAGTGATGATGATGGAGAACTCTTACTATTCCGTCATCAGCCCGGAGGGCTGTGCTGCGATTTTGTGGAAGCACCGGAAACACGCACCGGAAGCTGCGGAAGCCATGCGACTCACTGCCAAAGATCTAAAGCAACTGGGCATCGTTGATCACGTAATTCCAGAGCCTGAAGGTGGTGCTCATGCAGATGTCATCGCTGCGGCTTCGAACCTCAAAGATGCAGTCCTGTCTGAGCTGAGAAGATTCCGCCAGTTGTCCACCGGCGAACTCCTGAACCAGCGCTACCAGAAGTTCCGGGCAGCAGGTGAGTTCCTCGAAACCACCGTTTAGTGTGTCCAGTGGAGTCGTCGAATTCTGCATGGTGATCGCTGCGTTCCGGTGGGCATGCCCGAACGCAAAAAAAGAGCGGACATTGCTGCCCGCTCTTTTTCCGTGTTGTTAGGCGATTGATGTGGCCCTATTCGCTGGCTCGCACCTCCGCTTTGCGGAGGAGAGTCTGAATGCCCAGGCGGCCGTTTGAGCAAACGTATCCTGGGCGAAGTGTCGCAAGAATCCTGGCGGCTCCAGTTTCTCCGTCTGTTTCGACGACTTTGATCTTTTTACGAACCGGCAAGTCGATCGGCGTTCCTTCCTCGTAAGAATAGGGCTCGATCGCGTGTTCATTGAGGATGGCGACCAGGGAATCCTTGAGTTTTGAGAGTTCGTCCACGCTCTGACCATTCTTTGCCGTGCGCTCAATCAAGCTGTCGACGTCATCGATTCGGCGAATCACGGACTTGGCGAAAACGTGAACCGTTCCCCAGTTCAGATCGGAAGATTCTTTTAACAGGCTGTTGCGCTCCTCAAGTCCGCTGTTCAACTCCTGCAGCTGGCGATGGCGGCCGTCGAGCTCCTTCACCTTCTGCTTTTTCGCTGCCTCCACTTTTTCGAGTTCCTGAACGCGGAGTACTTTTTCCCGGGCGGCCTGCATCTGCGCGGCGAGCTTCTGTTTCTCTCCGACGAGTCTTTCAAGTTCCTGCCGCTCTGCATTCTGAGCTTCTCGGAGTTTGGCTAACGTCGCTTCAGACTCTGTTACATTTTGCTTCAAGGAAGCGAATTGCGTGGCCTCTGCGGCGTATTTCTCACGCACAGACTCAGCCTGACGCAGTTCGAGTCTGACTTCTTCGAGCACCTGCTTCTTCTTCTCGATCTTCGCCTCCCGTTCCTTCGCCTGAGCAAGCGCTTCATCAAGCTCGAGGAGTTCCTGCTGCTTGCTTTCGAGGCGGTCGGCGGCTTGATCTCGCTTTTTCTTCAGCTCCTTCAGTTCAGCCGTCAATTCGCTTTGGATCTCCGCTGCAGACTTGGTCTTCGCCAGGTCAGCCTTTGCCGCAGCAAGCTCGTTCGTCACCGTGTTGAGTTGCTGTTGCTTCTCTTTGATCTGGGCGTCGGCGACATCGATCCGATCACTCATCAGCTTGAGCTGTGCTTCGCGTTCCCGTATGAGAGTAGCAGTCATCTCGTCAGTCTTCGCAAGTTTTGATTCCTGCGCGGCGATCTCAGCCCTGCACTCGCTGTGCTGCTCCTGGGCAGACTTAAGTTCCGTTACTAACTCATCCCTTCGAGCGGTCAGCGTCTCAAGCTCCGCCGCTAGTTGCTTCTGCTCATCCGCGGCAGACTTGGTCTCCTCAAGCTCAGCTTTGGCAGAAGCAAGCTCGGTTGTTACTGCGGCGAGTTTTTCTTCCTCCTCTTTGATCTTTGCATCGGCTGCATGAATGTGATCGCTCATCACCTTGAGCTGCTCTTCGCGTTCGCGGATGCGAGTTGCAGCCATTTCGTCGGCCTTCGCGAGTTTTGATTCCTGTGCGGCGATTTCTGCCCGGCATTCGCTCTGTTGCGCCCTGGCTTGGTCGAGTTCGCGCTCCAGTTCTTCCCGTCGGGCCGTGAGCTTCTCCAGTTCTCCCACGTTGCGGAGCCTCATCGACTCCACATTCTCCAAGGTCTTCTGCAGGCTGGCATGCTTCACGGTGAACGCTTCGTACTCCACGTTCTGTGCTTCGAACAGTCGTTCTGCCTTATCGACGGCTTTCGTGAGTTCATCCAGGCGCTGCTGTTGGCTTTCCGCCTGCTTCGTCGCCTCCGAGAGTTGCTGGGTGACGGACTCAAGCTTCCGGGTATCTGACTCCAATTCCGCGATCGTGCTTTTCAGATGAGCCGCTTTCTGCTCAGCTCGATTAATCTCCGTGGTGAGCTCGCTCTTGGCGCCCTGCAGTTCTCCGACCGCCTCTACCAGAGAATGGTGATCGCTGGATGTGGTCTGGAGTTTTTCTTTCGTGATCGTCAAGGTCGATTGTTTCTCGTTGATCTCGGAAATCAGGGATTCAAGCTGCGAGGTCGCCGCCGTAAGCGCCGTCTCCGTCTCCACGAGTTTTCCCGAGACCTCCTGATAACGGAGGACGTCGGCTTCCAGCTTGGATACCTGCTGCTCAAGAGCCATCTTGAGCGGCTCCTTTTCCGCGTATGCAGCAAGGGTTTCCTGCAGATTGCGTTCGACGTTGTTCTTGCGCTCGCTTCGCTTCTGCAGTTCTGCCTCAAGCTGGGTGATTTCCTGCTGCTTGCGCTCAAGGATGGTGTCGAGCTTGGCCACTTTCTCGGCAAGTTCGCGCCCTTTGGTGGCACTCGCTTCGAGTTGCGCTTTTTCCTGAGGGACCTGTTCGCGGATCCCGGCGAGACTGTTCTTCTTTTCTTCGAGTTCGCGGGTTTCGTTCTCGATGGCGAGTCTCTCGGCC
>JAQCER010000273.1 GCA_027618625.1 Verrucomicrobiota bacterium | reverse complement strand
AAGCAAATGGGAAGTGGGAAGCCGTTCGCAAGATGGCTGACGAGTAACCTCGACGACCAAGGCTGTTGATTTACACACAAGGAGGGGCGGACTCCGATCCGCGCTTCCCTTTCACAGCCACACAGTCCGACCAATCAATCAATCAATTATTGTAGCTGCCAAGAAGAAATTGACGCTCAAACCTTGCCTTTAGATTTAGGTTAGGGCGGATCGGAGTCCGCCGCTCCTTGGCCCGTGAGGCACTAGCGTTGCCCGCTCCATCAACCCGCAACCGCCTCGATCGTGCTCACGCCATCCGGCCCGGGTTGGACTCGGAGCTGGGCACTGATTCTTTCTTTCAAAAGGTCGACGTGGGAGATGACGCCGACGGTTTTGCTGCCGGAACGCAGGCCTTCGAGGGCGGCCACGGCGACGTCGAGCGTATCGTGATCGAGTGAACCGAAACCTTCATCGATAAACAACGAGTCGATCCTGACATTCCTACCTGCAAGATCAGACAGCCCCAGTGCCAGGGCGAGGCTTGCAAGAAAACTCTCACCGCCCGAGAGACTCTCCATCGGCCGCAGGACGTTCGCTTGGTGGAGATCCACGATTTCCAACTGCAGGGCCTCGCCTTCGACTCGCTGCAACTGATAGCGATCGGTAAGCTTTGCCAAGTGACCATTGGCGTGGCGCAACAGCAGATCCAGCGAGAGCCCCTGGGCAAAGGTGCGGAATTTGCGCCCGTCGTGAGACCCGATCAGGTCGCGCAGTCTCTGCCAGATGGCGAAATGCCTTCTCTCATCCTCCATCGACTTCACCCGTTCCGCGTGCATCTTGCGATTGTAATCGTCGTGTTCAAGATCGACTTTCACTTTCGCCAGACGCGTGGCGGCTTCCTCGATCCGTTCATTGAGCGTCTTCGCTTCTGCCTCCTTGGTGTCGAGCAATTCTCCCTGAGGAGCCATCGACGAACGCAACTCCTGGAGCGTGTCGTCGATCTGTCGTTGTTGCCCACTCAACTCCGCCCGGCGCTTGGCCAGGTCACCCGCAGCCGCATCGATCGTCTTTACGATATCCGCCGCTAACAATGCACCTTTCAATCCGCAAACGTCCACAAATTCGGACCCCTTCAGCAACTCCACCAGCAACGCTTCCTCCTCTCGAAGCGCAGCAGCAGCGCGACCTTTCGCCTCGTTCCGCTCCTTCGCAGTCGCTTCCGCTGCGGCACGACGGGCTCGATATTCTTTCACCGACTCCGCGATGTCCGCCAGTTCCGGAACAGCAGTCGGCAATCCTACCTCCTGCAATCCTTCCTGCTGCACGGCACTGAACCAATTGTCCGCGTCTTCACGACTGAGCTTCGCCCTTTCCTCACACTTTTCCAAAGCCACTCTGACTTCAGTAATCCGAGCCGCTACTTCCACCTGCAATCTTTGGCGGGCAACAAACTCGCGCGCCCGTTCTTCCAGTGTCCGGCAAAGCTCAGCTTCACCATTCACTGCCAGGGTAACAGCGAACGGTGCCAGTTTTTGCCCGAGCGCCTCGGACTGCGCTGCGGTCTCGACCTTGATTTCGGCGATCTCCTCAGCAATGCGCTGCCGTTCGGTGCCAAGACGCTGCAGACGTTGCTCGCACGCCGTCACCTGTTCGTTCACCTTGCCGAATTCTCCTCTACATTCGATCAGCGCCTTCTCTGCTCTCACCAATTGCTTCTCTGCCTCCTGCGCTTGCGCAATCTGCTCCTTCAACCCGGCAGCCGCCTCCTGAGCATGTTCAGGCGCGCTTAACAACGATTTCTCGATCTCCGTAAGTTCTTCGCGCGTTCCTCTAAGCGCCTCATGGGTTTTAGTCCATTCGATTCCCAACTCGCGCTCCGATTTCTCCACTGCGCGCAATTCTTCACGCGCCTTTTGCAATCGCTCAGCCTGATCTGCGGAGCGCGGTCGGTTCTCTGGATCGACAAAGGGATGCTCCAGAGCGCCACATAGAGGACAGGGATCGCCCGGCTTCAAGTCGCGTCGATGGTCGTCCAAACTGGCGATCACCTGCGCAGCGTGAAGTGCTGCCTGCAGGGCTTCAACCATCTCCTTGCGTGCGACCAACAGCTCGCGAGCATGGGCACGCTCCGGTTGCAACCGAGCTGCCTTTTCGGACAACTCCGATGCCCTCGCCTGCAATTTCGTCCGGCGCCCCAACGCCTCCAGCTGAACTTTCAATCGCTCGAACGCCTCCTGCACTTGCCCGAGCTCTCGCCCACCCAGCACCGACTTCAAGCGATCCTGTTGCAATGTGAGTGCCTCCCATTGCTCCTTGCGTTGCTCCTCGATCTTGGCCCGCTGCTTGGACAAAGCATCACGCTCAACCGTGCTTGCCGAAATTTCCTCCGCCTTTTCCCCGTCTCGTTTATCCAGCCCAACCAGGGCCATTCGGTGATTCGCCAACTTCGTCAGACCAGTCGCGATGCCCGGCAACTCCGACGCAAGTGCAGTATCACCCAGATGATCCGCCAACCAGTGTGCGATCGCCTCACCTTCCGCCACAGATTCCTTCAAACCGCATTCCAGCTTTTTGCAGTCTGCTTCTGCCACAACGACCGAGCTTTCTGCAAGGCGCCGTGCCGATTCCAGAACAGCACGCAGATCCCTGCGCGTCTGCGCCACCGCGCCTGATGCCGTTTCCGCCGCTTCGCCTGCTTCTCTTTCGGTTTGCTGGCGTTGCTCGATCTTTGCTAGAGCTGGCAGGAAGACTTCCGCCTTGCGATGCTGGTTCAGCTTTTCGAACTCCGCCGCCCGTCGTCGCGCATCGGCCTCCAGGGCGACGCTCAGTTCGCGGAGCTTCCGGTCCTTTTCCAGACACTGCGACAATTGCCGACCGCGCTCGACCTCAGCGCGGATGACCTCCGCTGCTTTCTTATCCACTTCCAGTGCTGACTTCAACTGCCGCATTTGCCGCTTCAGCGCCTCCTGGACATCAGGCTCCAGCAGCTTAATTTCACCGAGCATTTGTTCCCGACTGCGCAGAGATTCCTCCTTGCGCACCGTTTCCTCGTGGCACAGCGCACTCAAGTGCGAGTAGATTTGTGTGCCTGTCAGGCTTTCCAACAACTCCGATCGCTCATTGGCGTTCGCCTTCAAGAACCGCGCAAAGTCCCCCTGGGCCAACATCGCCGAGCGGAGGAAGCGCTCGTAGTCGAGCCCGATCAATTTCTCCAACTCGACGTCAACCTCGCGCATCTTTTGCGTCATCGGTGTTCCCATCGCATCGTAAAGAAAACGCTTCGCTTGCTGGAGATTTCCCTTGGGATCCTTGCGCGCACGACTGAGTTGCCACTCAGCACGAAACCGTCCCTCAGGAACTTCGAATTCCACTTGCGCCGAACACACGCCTGTGTGGCGGCTCATCATATCTTCCGGGTTTGGCTTCTTTCCGTAGCGAGCAGCGCGCCCATACAGCGCCAGAGTGATGGCATCGAGCAGCGTCGATTTCCCAGCACCGGTTGGCCCGGTGATCGCAAAGATCCCGGCATCCGCCAGTGGCCCGTTTTCGAGATCGACGGAGTGCTCGCCGCGCAGTGAGTTCAGATTCTTGAGACCGATCCGCAGGATTCTCATTCCGGCGTCCCTCCATCAAAAAGGTCGAACTGCAATTCTTCCACTTTCGCCTCAGCCGCTACTGCCTTGGGTACCCCAACCTTTGTCTTTGTGTTCGTCACCGTCTCCGGCGTCAAGGCCTTCGCCTCTCTTCCCTCATCGCTGTCGAGATGGATCTGATACAGCTCTCGAAATGCAACCCGCATCTCATTGGCTTCCCTCTCTGGCAAATCGGCCACCAGTTCCAGTCGTCGCTCAAAAACCTGCAGGGGATCATCAAGCAAAGCGTCGACACTGCGAGACTGCTCGTCCTCCGATCCGCAGAGAGCAGCCTTCGTCCGCTCCCGGCGGGCCTGCACGCGAACGATCTCAAATTCCCTCCGACGGTGTTCTGTGAGTTTCTGCACGACTTCGAACAGATTCTCGCTGGCATCCGCCGTCTCCACTGTAACCTCGATCCAGCTGGGCAGAGCACCGCGGGCAGGAGCAAGATCCATCAGCACTTGCTCCAGCTCCACTCGCATCGCCCTCACTTGTGCCAGGTGCCGGGTCACCGGAATGGGCAGGGTGTGATTCGCGATGAGTTCGCCCTGATGCACATCCAGCAGGCGCACTTCCTTCACATCCTCACATTCACTAAAACTGAGCGGAATGGGCGATCCCGAGTAGCGAATCGTGTCCGCGCCCATCGCCTGAGGTCGATGAAGGTGCCCGAGTGCCACATACGAAAAATCTTCCGGGAAAACTTTGTGATCCACCTTTCCCAAGCCACCGACGTGCACTACGCGCTCGCTTTCTGAGACACGAGCCCCCGCCACGGTGAGGTG
This sequence comes from Verrucomicrobiota bacterium, assembly GCA_027618625.1. GTDB lineage: Bacteria > Verrucomicrobiota > Verrucomicrobiia > Verrucomicrobiales > DEV007 > JAGROY01. The sequence goes on along the minus strand of JAQCER010000273.1, from coordinate 1,313 downwards.
CCCCATCGCAATCAATGCCGCGCCCTGGTGGCGAAACGAGGCACACGCATCCGCAGCCCTGCGGTAGACACCTTCGATACCCCGTCGTAACTCATCACGGATTTCGTCCGCAGTTTGACCAAAGGCACCAGTGCGCAGATCCCGATCTCGCAAGAAGGGTACGGCGACAATCACCAACTGAGGATTCTCGGCCGATGGCAGTGGCACCAGCAGGTCTTCAATATTCACTGGCAGCGCACCAATCACATGCACGCCCAACGTCTGCAACACCCGTCGCGGCGCTTCCAGATGCGTGGGCGAATCGTGGTTTCCACCCGTCACGACCACGGAACATTTCGTCTCCCGATACACGCCTGCCAGAAATTCAAAATACTGCCGCTCTGCCGCCTGTGGAGGATTCGCCGTATCGAAGATATCTCCCGCGATCAACAGCACATCCACCTGCTGCCGCACCAGCTCGCCGAGCAGCCAGTCAAGAAAGCGCTGATGCTCGTCGGAGCGGTCGAGATCACCGAGCATCTTCCCCAGATGCCAATCCGCCGTGTGCAGCACCCGCACTGCGTCGGCGGGCTTTGGGATCGAATCTGGGGTTTGGGAGGACATTGCTGGTTTGAGGATACTCAATTCGGAAATGCCAAATTTGCCAGCGTTCAATTGGGAGATGGGGAAATGGGAAGATGGACTAACATGGTATTCAATAACGGGCGAAGGTGGGCCGTGATCGAAAATTTGCTCGCATTTGGTATCGATTGTAGAAAGATTCCCGACTTGAAGACAGGTGAAAAAAGTTCGTTGTGGTGGTTCGTTCCAGCAGTTTTGGCTGCTGGCTTCATTTTCATCGCGTTTGCGGTTCCATCGGAGCGGCGCTTCCCTGAGGGCGATTTGCTCGACTACTATGTGTCGGTTGCGGATTGGGTTGGTGAAAGATTTTTAAGCGGTGAACTGCCGCTCTGGAATCCGAACCTGGCATGCGGTCTTGATCAATTCTCGACGATGCAGGCGGCACCATTTTACCTCCCGCACTTGATGCACGCACTGCTCCCGGGCCCGTGGTCACAATATGTGCTGGCGCTCATTCACCTGATCATCGCGGGCGTGGGAATGCAAGCCTGGCTCCGCTGCAACGAGCGGACACGGACAGGAGCGATTTTTGGCACTACCCTGTTTCTATTTGGCATCGTGACCGAGGCCTGGTGGCCGACGATGTTGTCCACACTGGCGTGGTTCCCCTGGCTGCTGTTCGCAGTCGATGCCGAGCACCTGTCGCTACCCAAAAGGTTCGCCATTGGGATTGCGGCGACGGGGCTACAGGT
>JAQCER010000272.1 GCA_027618625.1 Verrucomicrobiota bacterium | reverse complement strand
AGATGGTGGTTTGAGCTGGAGTGCCCCAAAGTCAATCTGGGCGGGTTCGGACATCCATCTTTGTGAGCCGGGCTCGATTCGATCGCCGGATGGAAATCAGATCGCTGTCCTGCTGCGGGAGAACAGCCGGACGCGTAACTCGCATATCATTTTCTCGGACGACGAAGGCCAGTCGTGGGCGTCGCCGAGGGAACTTCCAGGGTCGTTGACCGGCGATCGCCACACGGGTCAGTACAGCCCCGATGGTCGATTGTTCATTTCCTTTCGCGACATGGCTCACGAGAGCCCAACCAACGGCGACTGGGTAGCCTGGGTTGGAACCTACGAGGATCTCGTCTCTGGGGCGGAAGGGCAGTACCGGGTGCGGCTCAAGGACAACTTGAAAGCCAGCGACTGCGCCTATCCGGGCGTCGAAATTCTGCCGGACGGGACACTCGTCACGACTACCTACGGACATTGGGACGATGGGGCGCAGCCCTATATCCTGAGTGTGCGTCTAAAACTGGCTGAGCTTGACCGGCTCGTGGCGGAACGATGAGCTGTAGCTGCAATGCAAGGTTTCCAAGCCTGGCTGATCGGCTGATCCGTAGGATTCGTAAGTCCCTCTGGACAAAGTTGGGGTAGTGGGCATACTTCGAGAATGGAGCTGACTTCCAGCGATCGAAGAGGTGTGCGTCGAGTTGTCGGCAGGGTTTGCCTGCGCCAGGGCGCGTGGCGTTTTCTGACGCGTTTTGCTGGCTTCGTTTTGATCTGGTGCGGGATCTATCTGGTGCTGCTGCTGGTGTCACGGTTGTCTGGGCTGATTCCAGACATTTTTTCGATGTCAGCCGTCCTTGCGGTGCCTGGAATGGCATTGCTGTCGGCACTGCTGATGCACCGGGCAACCGCTCCTGAGGACGGTGCCCGGCTGATCGACGAGCGTGAGCAAGCGAACGACCTCTTTTTGACCGCCCTGCAACTGCGGCCGCAGAACGGCGAGTTCGAGCCACTGGTGGCGGAACGGGCCGAAGCGGCAGCGGCAGCCGTGGATCCTGCCCGCATCGTACCATGGAGGTGGGATGCAAAGTTCAGTTACGCCATTGTTGCTTTGGCCGCATTGGTGCCGGTGTCAGGCTACACCCCGCAACTTGATCCTTTCAAAAAAATGGAGGAGGCTCGGCGCGAGGATGCGCGGGAAAAGAAACTGGAGGAGACCCGTGTCGCCACGGCACTGCAGGCTCAAGCGCTTGAGGACAAAGGCAGCGAGTCCCGCAGTGAGGCAATTGAGCGCGAGCTGGCCAAGCTGGAGGAGAGCTTCCGGGCCGCACGTCCCGAACTCAAGGAGCAGACCCGCCAGTCATTGACAGAGCGGCAGGCGGAGATGGGCAAAATGTGGAAGCAGCTCAGCGATGAAAAGCTTCGCGATGCCTTGAGCAAATCCAAGGCCGGTCAGAAATTTGGATCGCAGTCGCCGATGCGGAAGAAGTTCCGTGAAATGGCGGAAGACGGTAAGCTGTCGGAGGTACAGAAGGAGATGGAGAAGATGAAGGAGGAGCTGAAGGATCTCGCCGGGAAGCCGGATTCCGCGGATCAACGCAAGAAGTTGGATGAGCTCAAGGAGAAGATGCAGGCGATGGCAGAGGCAATGTCGGAAACGCTGGGATCTGATAAATTGAATAAGGCAATGGAGCGGGCGCTGGAGCAAATGGACATGGCGAACATGCCGGATCTCGCTCAGGAAGCGATCAAAGCCATGCAGGAGTCGATGGAACTGAGTAAGGATGAGCTGGAGAATCTTGCCGAGGCGCTAAAGGAAATGGAGAACCTGCAGCAGGGATTGTCCGCTGCGCAGCTTGCCAAGGCGCTGAATGAAATGGGTGAGTTGAATGGTGAAGGTGAGGGTGACACGGGACGTGGCATGTCAGATTACGAGAAGCTGTTTAAGGAGATGATGGCAGGGAAAGGCATGGGACAGGATCCAGGACAGGGACAGGGAGAATTCGGAGGTGAAGGTCACGGGGAGGGCGGGAAAGCGCCGGAGAACCCCGACTCGCCGACGGATTTTAAGTCTGAGAAATCGAAATCGGCACTGCAAAAGGGCAAGCTGCTGATGAATATCAAATCGAAAGGCCAAGCCGACGTAGGTGAGGTGGACGAAGCGTACAAGGAGGCAATCGGTGCGCTTAGGGAAGCTGCGAGTGAAGCGATTCTCCAGGAGCAGATTCCTCCTGGGTATCACGACTCGATCAGGGACTACTTTGATCAGATGGAACAGGTATCGCCGAATTAATCGATTGGAAGTGTGTGAACGTTTGGAAGAAATTACTGCCAATGATCGTCGCTTTCGTTCTGGTGGGGACGGTATGGGCAGTCTATTCGAGGTATTTCGCCTCGCCTGAGGCGCTGGTGGTCTACTGTGCGCACGATGCGATCTTTTCAGACCAGGTGCTGGACAGGTTTACAGAGAAGACGGGTATTGAGGTGATACGCAAACACGACACCGAAGCCGCGAAATCGCTGGGGCTGGTGGAATTGTTAGTGCGGGAGAAATCGGCTCCCCGTTGTGACGTGTTTTGGAACAACGAGCTGCTCGGGATGATCCAGCTTCAGGAGGAGGGAGCGCTTGAACCGTGGAAGGGAAGCGGATACCAGCGAATCCCGGACAAGTATAAGGCAGCCTCTGGTGAGTGGGCGGGATTCGGTGCACGGGCGCGGGTTTACATTCAGAATGCCAATGGACAGCCGCCGAGGGACCCTTTGTCGATACTGGATGGAAGTGACCTCTCGCGCACCGCCATCGCCAAGCCCCTTTACGGGACTACTCTAACTCACTACGCGGCACTCTGGGCCCTGTGGGGAAAGGAGGCTACCCAGAAATGGCACTCCGAATGCCGAGAGAAAGGCATGCGCGAAGTGAATGGGAATGCCGTGACGAAGGACCTGGTGGCAAATGGCGTATGTGATCTGGGATTTACCGACACCGATGACTTTTTTGGCGCAAAGGATGCAGGTGCATCGGTGACCATGACGCCCGTGCGGCTGACAAACGGGGCGACGATTTGTATTCCGAACACTGTGGCGGTGATTCGCGGAGCCAGGCACCGGGAGGCAGCCCGGAAGTTGGTCGATTTCCTGCTGTCTGAGGAAAGTGAACTGGCCCTTGCCCATTCCGCTTCCCGGCAGATTCCGCTGGGTGAAGTCGATCCCGAGAAGTTGCCCCAGGATGTCAGGGCAATGGTTCCGTGGCTGTCAGACGGGATTCCACTTGGTGAGTTGGGCGCAGCCAGGAAGCAGTGCCTTGAATGGCTGAAAGGTCTGGACGGCTGAATGATTGAAGAAACGCTGGCCAGCCTTGCGAGATCCGTTTGCGTTGCGTTTGCGGCAGTTTGCTTTGGGCGACTCACTCGCCCGGTGCTGACCAGTCCGGCCATTGCCCCATCAGTCAAGCGGGCGTTGTTCGTGCTTTGTGCGCTGCCGGTTTTCGCACCGACGCTTCTCACCGGCTATGCGTATGCACGCTGGTCGCTGCCACTGGTGCACCTGCCATTGACGAAAGAGGCCAGTTACGTTTTGCTCCTGGCTTTGCGCTTTGCTCCGTTAGGAGTGTTGCTTTATTGGATCTTCCCGCCGTCTTTGGCTGACTCGGGGCGGTATTGTCTTCAATTGGCCAAGGCGGCTTCTGGTCTGGGCATCCCATTGAGGATTCGCCTGCGAGCTTTTGCGGACACGCCGGGGATCGCTTTTCTTGTAACTGCGCTGCTTGCCTTCCATGAGTTTGAAATCGCATCGCTCACTGGCGTCGAGACCTGGTCGGTGCGTTTGTTCGATGCGCATGCGGGTGGTGTTCCCTGGGGAGAGGCAATGTCGGCAGCAAGTGCGCCCATTGCCGTTCAGTTGGGACTGGCAGCACTCTGCGTGTGGGCGTTGCGAAGGCAGCTGTTCGCGACAGGCGCCGACGGCTACACAAGGAAGCCGACGGTGGGACGCTGTGCCGCTGCCTCCGGAGTGACGCTGCTGTCGGCATGCGGAATCGTGGTGTTGCCGATGGGATTGATCGCTGCGGAAGCGTCAGCTGGAATGTCGCAACTGTGTTCTTCGTTTGCGATGCAGAAGGAGGTTCTCGCAAGCCTGATTTTCGGCATCAGCGGAGGTGCGCTTGCTTTTGTGGTCAGCAGTGCAGTGCCCATGCGTTGTCTTGGGCTCCTCGCGATTCCAGGGCTCTGCGGATCACTGATTCTGGCGCTTAGTGCGGTCAGGATTTTTCAATGGGATGCCCTGACAGCTGTGTATGATTCGCCTCTGCCGTTGATTGGAGTGATCGTGTTGCTGCTCCTTCCAGTGGCGTTTTTACTCAAAGTTCTCCGATGCAAACTCGCAGCAAATGGAGCATCCCACGTGGCCTCACTGGCGCAAAGCTGGTCGCCACAGTGGCGAATGACCGGACGTGGTGCCTTCGGTTCGATCGCGTTCCTGTGCCTGCTGGCCTATGTGGAACTTACGGCATCCGCGATCCTGGCTCCGCCGGGGATGACCACCGCCCCTGCGCGACTCTATAACCTGATGCATTACGGTCAGACGGAAGTTCTGTCGGCCATGGTGATGGTTGTGTTCCTTGTGCCCATTGCGATTATTGCCCTCCTGTGGGCGGGGATTGAGGCTCTCGTTTATCGGATCGGACAGAAAGCACCACTGTGGTGATCTTGTCAGGTTTGCCAGTCATCGGCCCGTAGTGCGCCTGTTGCCCGCCGCACTTCCGATAGTGAGGTGATCCCACTTTCAACCTTTTCCCAGGCGTCTGTGACAAGCGGTTCGTGATGATGCTGCGCCAGCAATCTCCGGATGTTCCGTTCGTCGGCACCGGACAGAAGCATGTCGTAATCCGTCGAGCTCAGGCGCCAGATTTCGAAGATTCCAGTGCGGGCTGAGTAGCCGGTATGGAGGCACTCTTTGCAGCCGCTCGCAGTCCACAACTCGCGATGCGGTCGGATGCCGCGTTGCTCAAGCCACGCCCGATCGTCGTCCCTGATCGCCTCCTTCTCGCGGCAGTGAACGCAGAGTTTTCTCACCAAGCGCTGATTGACGATGACAGAGACCGTCACGGCGATTTCGTTGGCAGTCATGCCGTAGTTGCGCAGTGCCGTGACCGTGCTGACGGCATCCCTCGCGTGAATGGTGCTAAGCAATGTGTGCCCGCTCGTAGCTGCGCGAGCCGCCACCTCGACCGCCTCCGGATCTCGCAGTTCACCGACCATCATGTAGTCGGGATCCAGGCGCAGCATCGATTTTAAGCCGCTGGCAAAGTCCAGGCCGTGTTCCCGGTCCACCTGGATCTGGTTGATGCCGTCGATCTCATACTCGACAGGATCTTCAATGGTCAGCACGTGCTGTTTGCGCTCGACCAGTTCGTGGAGCAGGGCGTAGAGCGTGGTCGTTTTTCCGCTGCTCGTCGAGCCGGAGACGAGGAACATTCCAGTAAGACCGTCAAGCCATTCGCGAAAGTGCTGCAGGCCTTCAGCTCCTACTCCCAGATCCTGGATGCGATGCGTGACACGATCGGGATCGAGCATGCGGATCGCAATTTTCTCACCGCTGACACAGGGGACAAGCGTGATTCGAATATCGAGTTCGGCTTCGCCGATCTCGTAGCTGTGGCGGGATGCGTGCGGAATGAAATTCAGAGCTCACTTTCTGAGTTAAAATCCTGGAGAATGGGGGCAGATAGAATTGTCTGAAATCTG
>JAQCER010000271.1 GCA_027618625.1 Verrucomicrobiota bacterium | reverse complement strand
TGAGTCATTCGCCTACACCTGCACGAATTTCCATAAGTACAAGTACAAACTATTGAAAACACGCCCTAATCAAGAATCAACGACTTGTCTCGCTACTTGCGTAAACCCTGCCTTAATTATCAGGCAGAGTTCGGCAACAATTGGTTGCTTTTGTGAGTGACTGTTTGTTTGTGTTTCATGTTTCCAATTGCCCAGTCCTTCGGGACTGGGCATTTTTTTGCCCACGTTTTTTTGCCGACGACTTGGCAGTCCGGGCAGTCCGGGCGGCTTCCTCTCAATTCCTCTCAATTCCTCTCAATTCCTCTTAATAATGGAAGTGGAACCGGCTGCAGGTGTGAGCTAGAAAGACGCAGATTGATCACCCAGGAAACATCCGCATCGCCTTCACCTCTGTTGCGCATGCGCTACGCGGTGGAAATCGCGGCACTAAAGGCGGCGATCTTCATTACGGGCGGCTTGTCCCGTCGGATTGTTGGCTGGCTGGCCCGCTTGTTGGGAGCAATGGCCTATTACGCCGACTTCCGAGGCAGGGGAACAGCACTGGAAAACCTGCGGTGCGCCTTTCCAGACAAATCGCCCGCCGAACGGAGAGCATTGGCCAGGCGATCCTACCAGCACTTCGGGTTCACATTTCTCGACCTGTTCTGGGCACAGAACCTGACCGCAGACAACTGGGAGGAGTTCGTCGACCTCGTGTTCGAAGAACCCGAGACAACCCGCCACGTGGAAGCCACCTCCGGCATCTGGATCACCCAGCACTTCGGCAACTTCGAATGGAGTGCACTGATCCAAGGAATACGGGGCATCCACTTTCAGATCATCGCGCAGAACTTCCGCAATGCGGCGCTGACCCCCCTCTTCAAAAAACTGCGCGAGCAAACAGGCCATCGCATCATCCCGCAAGAGCGCGCCATGCTGCGACTGTTCAAAGTTCTAAAGAAAGGTGGCCACACTGCCTTGCTCTCGGACTTGAACGTAGATCTGTCGCAATCACCGGCCGTGATCGACTGCTTCGGGCTCAAAACTTGTGTCACCACTTTGCACGCGGTGCTTGCGGTGCGGTGCGAGGTGCCAGTGATTCCTCTCCTCGTCATCAGACAGGAAGATGGCCGCTACCGGATGGTGATCACTCGCCCACTGCACTTTTCAGCGGACATGCCCGCCTGGCAAATCGCCCAGCGATGCTGGGACGCCTTCGAGCCCTACATTCGTGAACATCCAGATCAATGGCTATGGATGTACAAGCACTGGCGCTACTCCCCAACCACTGCGCCCGCTGGTGACTATCCCGAATACTCCCACCCAAAACGGAAATTCGACAGAATTCTGGCCAGCCAACAGTGACGATACACTCACCTCTCCCCGCACAACTTGCTCGCGTGAGCATACGCATGCCCAACCCGCTGGTGGTAATGCTGCCACGTGAACACCTGCTCCACCCGATGACGCCCCGCCTGCCCCATCGAGGTCAGTTGCTCGGGACGGTCGTAAAAGTGCTGGATCGCACTTGCCAGCGCATCGACATTGTTCGGTGGAATGAGCAGGCCGTTGTTCTCATGAACGACCACATCACCAGATTCCCGCGTCGTGATTTGGGGCAAGGCACAGGCGGCGGCTTCGTAGCAAACCTTGGCGCTGCCCTCGCACTCCGATGGAAAAACGAAGGCGCTGGCCTGCATAAAATGCTGCCGCACATTCGCTGAGAAGCCGGCCAGGGTAACGGAATCCGTTTTACAGTCGCGCAGGGCAGGCTTGATCTCATCGTGCACGTGCCCCACCAGAACCAGCTCAGCATCGCGAAGCGCCAGCCTTTTCCAGGCCTCGAGCAAGAGGTGGACGCCCTTGCGCTTAATCAATGCACCGACGAAGAGCAGGCGAAAGTGCCCAGGAGCCGTCGCAGGCTGATAATGTTCGACATCGACACCACGCGCAACATAGGCCAGCCGCTGGGGATCGATCCCCGCATCGAGGAACGTCTCGGCAGCCCGCTCGCTGGCGACGAGGATCACATCTGCGAGGTCGTATTCCAAAATCGTACGCTGCCTGCTCGACGGCAGCTGCTCGATCTTCGCCCGCAAGCCCGTCCGCGTGCGGTCTTCTCTTTCACTCTTGGTTTCGAACGATTTTTCCCGCCCCTTATTGCGATGCCAGGTAGGAACATCGAGCACCGTCGGGATTCCACGCTGGCGGGCGACAAAGAGCGCGCGCAGGCAATCCTCCGACCACCCATGAAAGCCATCGAACCGGCCGGTCGCAAGTTCCCGCGCCGCCTGCCACGCCACGTAGCGCTTCTTCGCGCCATAGTATTGCTGACTGTTTAAAAACGACAACAAGCGCACCGGATGTGCCGCCAGGCTCCGCACTTTTAAACTTGGAATCCGCGTCTGGTTATTTCCATAACACAGCACTTTTTCCAGAATACCGCATCCCTCCGCAGCCATAGCGCCTTGCAGGGAAGTGGTATCGAGCCCAGTGCCGCCAAGCCGAGCACTGGTCGCGTAGAGCAGAGCCTTGGGCAAGCGCGCCGGATCAGGCGTTGAACCAAGGCCGGGGTTGAATATGGAATCGAGCGCGTTAGCCATCGTGTTGCTTCGCATCGGCGCGATACAGGCATCTCTTCTAGATCTGCGCTGGAGCGGGCGATGTCACTTCCACCAGATATCCGTCCGGATCTCGCACGTAGGCCTGGCGCGCACCGTCCGGGCGCGACCTCGGTCCGGCCTCGATCGCGATGCCCTGGCCTCGAAACTGGACCACGGCCATATCGCAATCGTCCACAGAAAAGGCAAAGTGAACGCCTTGCGGCGGACTCTTGGCGCCCATGTCGCCCTGCCCTGGACGCCCAGCAGCCTCACTGGCGACGTTCAGATGAATTTGCGCAGTGCCCAGTTGAAACCAGAACCCTGGAAACCCGAAGTCCGGCCGAGGCACCACTTCCATGCCGATCAGATCAACGTAAAAAGCGCGGCTCGCCTCAAGATCGGCCACCACGAGGGTGATGTGGTCAAAGGTTCGCGCATTCAAGAGGCCTCTTCCGCCAGTCGTTGGGGCTCCAGTCGTGGATGAGTCTGTCATGGCCCGACTGTCCCCTGTTTGGTCCCAAAAATGAAGCAGAATCGCCTGCAGTTGATTCGCACCGTCACGGATTTCTCAGCAAGGAAATGCCGCGCAGTACCATGAGCGATTCGCCCTCGATCTTCTTCGGCTTGATGATGATTTCGTACAGTCCGGGCTGGGTGATCTCAACGATTCCCGCCTCGATGTTCTCAAATTCCTCACGGGAGGGCGTCTTCCTCACATCACACAACAGCGCGCTGCCGCCAAAGGCCACCTCAAAAGTGTTCTTCACATCGAGATCCTGCGCCTGAATGACATCCAACTGGTAAGAACCAGCCTCCGCGATGCGCACATGCCAAAGCACCCAGGCGGCAGGGTTGTTCCAGTTTTGCACCGTATTCTCGATTCGATTGTAAAAGGGGCCCTGCCCTGCGATCAGCGCCTTCTCGGCATCCAGCAGGACTTCCTCGTCTGTGATGTCGATGACACGCGGCAGGAGATCGGAAAGTTGCCGCTCGGCCTGCTCCGCATAGCGCGCGGATTCAGCATCATCTGCCTCGTCCCCTTTTACATAGAGCTCCTCAAGAAACTGAAGCGCCGCTTCATCCGGGATCTTGGACAACTGCTGGAACAAAGCCTTTTTCACTCGCGAACCCTTTGCCAGCTTCGCAGCCTCTTTCAATTGCGCAACTTTGGCCTCACCCGGAATATCGCCAGAGCGACCGATCACCTGCACCAGTCCTAGCAGCCCCAGTTCCCGCAATCCTTCGTCTTCAGTTCGCAGCGCGTAGTTGGAAAGTGGGGCCGCAGCCTTGCCATTTAGCCACGCAGTCAAACCGAGCACCGCGGAGCGCTGTGCATCCTCGTCATCGCTGCGCAGTTCCTTTTCCAATGTCGACAATGCCTCATCGCCTCCCAGGCGGCCCAGCACTTTGAGCAAAAACCCGCGCTCATTGCCGCCCGTTATTTTGGATAGCGCAGCGATCAATCGCACCGAGCCCTGAGAGCCCTCGGCTCTGCTTGACGCCGAATAGATCGCCTCGGTGAGCAACTGCCGGTTGCGAGCAGCACCCGCATTGTCGCCGATCATCGCGATCAGGGCATCAAGGTCATCGGGCCCCGCGATCTCCGCCAGTCCAGTGAGAGCCGCTTCGCTCACCTTGGTGTCACGGCTCTTAGACGCCGGAACCAGCTGCGCCGCCGTCCCCGTCAGCTTCCGCCCAACCGCAATCTCGATGAATCTAATCCGAGCGTCAGCCTGCGTTTCACCGATTTGGGCAACAATCGCTTCCTCCACTCCAGGCCCAGTCAGCTTTTCCAGACACGCCACGCCATGCTCCGCCGTATTGCCGCCGCGGGTCTGTATGAACTTTGCGATAATGGCAACTGCCTCCGCATCCCCCACCGGCTTGTCATTGCCCGGAAGCGTCAACTTGTTGAAAATCTCGATCTCCCGGTTCTCACTACTGCGCTTACTATAGAGCGCGTATCCCCAGATCCCCAAGCCTACCATGGTGACCGTCAACAACAGGATCGCCAGCAATCCCATCGGCGACTTCGTCCGGCCGTGGCGACGATGATGAACGCTACTCGGCTCCGGCACCGGTGCAGGAGGATTTGGTAGCGGCGGAGGTGGTGGCGCCACAACACCTGCGGCTACCAGTGGTGGCGGTGGCGGTGGCACGACAGCGGGCGCGCCAGCATCCTCTGCAGCACACTCCAGAAAATGGGTCAACGCTGCCTGCGCCGATGCAGGACGGTGCGCCGCTTGCCGATTCAAAAACCACATCACCCAGTCGCCGATCCACTCAGGAATATCCGGCCGTGCCTCCCGCAGATTCGTCACCGTGTGCTGCAAATGACTCGCCATCACCTCTGCATTGGTATCACCGTCAAAAGGATAGCGACCAGTGAGCGCATAGTAAAAAATACATCCAAGCGCATAGAGATCCGTGCGCCCGTCCAGCGGTTTCCGCTTAAACTGCTCGGGCGCCATGAAATGCACCGAACCATAAATCCCCGACTCCTGATCCTCCGTCTGCAGCGAGGCTCCACGGCTGAATTTCGCCAACCCGAAATCCAGAATCTTGCACAGCAGCTTTCCGCTCGGTTGCCGATGAACCATGATGTTGCCCGGCTTCAAGTCACGATGCAGCAGTTCCCGCTCCTGCGCGGCAATCAGCCCATCCAGCGTCTGCTTCGCCAGTTCCTCGAAATCTCCCACCGACAGTGCAGCATCCTTTTCCACCGCAGCGTCCAGCGTCTTGCCCCGCAGCAACTCCATCACCAGGAACACACCCTCATCGTCCGTTCCCGCATCCAGTAAAGTCACTATATTCGGGTGCTGGAACGACGAAAGTGTCTGCGCCTCCCGGATCAAGTCATCTGTCGGCTGCTTTCTGCCTGCAGTAGTCGCAACGTCCCGCGCCTTCAGTCGCTTCAGCGCCACATCGCGATTCAATTCACGATCATAAGCAACCCACACGGCACCAGCGCCGCCTTCTCCAATTTTAGCTTTGATTTGATAGCGGTCGCTCACAAGCAGCTGAGGTGTTTCAATGTTCAATCGGGTTCCCCAACACTAAACCCGATTCTGCCAGCGTGAGCAATTCCGAAAAAGGGTTGCACCCGGTAGTCCTCGTGCTCTCTCGAAGCTTGTGGTTTGGCGACGATGGATGTCTTGTCCCAGATCGTCGAGGAA
>JAQCER010000270.1 GCA_027618625.1 Verrucomicrobiota bacterium | reverse complement strand
TTCTGGATCGGTTGAAGCCTTTGTATGCGGCGGATGCGCTGGATGGGATTGGGAAGATGTTGAAGGTGATTCGGGGGCGGGAGGCTGATGATGAGTTGGAACCGACTGCTGGAGTGGAGGAAGCGGTTGAAGAGGAGGATTTGTTTGCGATGGAGAATCCTACCCTGACGACGGAGGAGCAGATCGAGCGATTCAAGCGTCCGTACCTGGATCGACTGTATGATTTGTCTTCGTTTGTGGGGGAGATCAAGCAGCGGTTCAGCCAGTGGTATAATCTTCGTAGTGAGCGCAAAGGGCCACTGTGGGAGGATCGATTTAAGAGTGTGTTAGTGCAGGGTGAGCCTGGAGTGCTGGCCACCGTGGCGGCGTATATCGATTTGAATGCGGTAAGGGCGGGAATTGTGAAGGATCCACGTGAGTGGCGGTGGTGCGGGTATGCGGAGGCGTTGAAAGGCCAGGGGATTGCGCGCAATGGGGTGTATGAGGTGCTGGGGGAATCGGACGCGCCGCGTCGTGATGGCGAGGCGTGGAAGAAGGTGCATCGTCGGTATCGGCAACTGCTGATGGAAGAAGGGCGGCAGTTGCGTGATGAGGAGGATCGAGTGGTGCGCATGGGGCTGACGCCGGAAGAATTTGAGGCCGAAAAGGCGCGTAATTTTGAGTTGCCTGCGCCTGCGGTGTTGCGGCACAAGATTCGGTATGTTGTGGACGGGCTGGCATTGGGCGCGCAGCATTTGTGGAGTCGGTGTTTGAGAAGAATCGAGTGCGGATGGGCGTGAAGCGAACGCGCGGTGCCCGAGTGCCGAAGGCGGCTATGGGCGTGCTTCATACTTTGCGGGATCTTCGCGGGGACTTGGCAAAATGATTGAGCCAAAAAGGTTCAGAGTACTCCTAACGGCGGAACATTCAGCTGGTGGATGGAGTTGTGAATCTCTCCTTCGAGGCGCTTTTTCATCGCAGCGCATGTTCCGTGGACAGAAAGCGCGGCCAAGCCGGGCGCACTGGATACAAAGGATGGGATACAAAGGGTAAATCCAGTTTTGTCCCAACGCTTGCTTTCTGGCGTATCCGCTAAGAGTCTCTGCGTCGCACATGCCATCGCCAAAATCGTCCAGGAAAAAATCCGCAACCCGCAAAGCTGTAAGCCCTCACAAGAAGAAGGCTGCTGCGAAGAAGGGCGATGCACGCATATCGGCGCAGACAGGGACGATTGAAATTCGCGGGGTTTGGCAGAACAATTTGAAGGGGATCGATCTGGATCTGCCGTTGAATCAGTCGATCGATCGATCCGGGGCCAGAAAAGAAAAGCGGAGATTCTGGCGACAATGGCTTGCCGCCTGATCAGAGCTTTATGAACACCGCTACTGTGTCACGTCTTCGAACCGCTGCCCGATCTGTGCCACGAGCAATTCTTCGATCGCTTCGTTCTTGAGGCGTTGGATCGGCTCGGTGCTGAAGCCGATGGCAATCAGCTTGCGGGCGATGCGTGGTGTGATCCCGCGAGCGACGAAGTAAAAGATCTCGTCGTCGTCGATCTGCGAGGACGTGGAACCGTGACTGCACTTGACACCATCGGCGTTTATCTCGAGGCCGGGCATGGAGTTGGCTTCGACTTCATCGCTGAGCAGCAGGTTGCGGCAGGGTTGGTATGCGTCTGTCTGGTGGGCACCTTGATCGACCTGAATGAGGCCGGCAAAGATCGAGCGCGACCGACCGTAGAGCGCATTCTTATATAGCAGATTGCTGGTGGTACTTGGCTGAGCGTGGTGCTGGAGCGTCCGCTGATCGATCTCTTGGTCGCCATTTGCGATGGCAACCGAAATCATGTCGCTGTTAGCCCCTGGCCCATTGAGATGGCTCACTGCCTCGCTTCGGCACCAGGCGGAGCCGAGTTGCGCAATGCAACCAGTGACCGATGCATCGCGCCCCACTTCGGTGAGCGCCAGATTCACAGCCTTCACTTTGCTGCCCCATCGCTGCGATCCCACGTAATTGATTCGGCTGCCAGTATTCGCCACTAGTTTCACGGCACCGACTGCGAATCCAGCTTCGTCGTCATTTGCCGACTGAAAATGTTCGACGACAGACACGCTGGCGTTCTGCTCTGTGACGACCAGCGTGTGCGGAAATGCGGTTGCATTGTCACCAACCACCCAGTGGAAAACTTCCACAGGATGTGCCACTTCCACGCCCTTCGACACGTAGACAAAGACGCCCGAGTCCGACCGCGCAGCATGCAGCGCGGCAAACTTACGCCCACCCAGTTGTCCCTGGCGGTTCATGAAGTGGTTCTCGATCACCGCGCCGTATTCGGCAAGCGCATCGACCAAAGGCAGGCAAACGACACCGTCACTTCCAGCATCGATCTTCACCATACGACCGTTCACAAAAATCACACGCGCTGAAGATTCCGCCAGTCCGTGCGATCTTTCGATCAGTTCCTCGATTTGATCCGCATCCGCCTCGAAGGCTTGGAATGACGAAAAATCATGCAGCTTCACATTCGCAAAGCGCCACGATTCGTCCTTGCGACCAGGCATCGGCAAGCGAAGAAACTCATTCCATGCCTCTTCCCTGGCTTTGGTGAACCATTCTGGCAGGTTGCCATTTTCCCATTCTGGTTTCGTTTCAAAAGCACTGCTAATACTGCCAAAACCGCCAATGGCGCGTGATTCCTCTGTCTCGCTATCCATTGAGCCGGGTGCTTCTGCAAGGGCGTCGATCATGAATGCTGTATCGTTGTAGGGTATTGAGTCTTATCTGTAACCTGCGGCTCCGCTGTCAGTCCTAGCCGACCGAGCCTTCCATCTCGAGATCGATCAATCGCTTGAGTTCGACGCTGTATTCCATTGGAAACTCACGCACGAGATCGTTGATGAATCCATTTACACTGAGGCTCATTGCCTCGGCTTCACTGAGTCCACGTTGCTTCATGTAAAAGATCTGATCCTGACTGACTTGGCTGACACTGGCTTCATGCTGTGTGGCATGATCATTGCCGCGCACGGTGATCGCCGGATAGGTGTCGGTGCGGCTGCTGGAGTTGATCAGCAGTGCATCGCACTCTGTGTTGTTCTTGCAGCCTTTCAGATGCTTGGGAATGTGCACCTGCCCACGATAAGTCGAGCGGCCTTCTCCGATACTGATGCTCTTGGAAATCACATTGCTCGTGGTCTCGTCCGCAGCGTGAATCATTTTCGCGCCAGTGTCCTGATGCTGTCCAGTGTTCGCGAGTGCGATCGAAATGACCTCACCACGCGCCTTGCGACCTTTCATTACCACTCCCGGATACTTCATCGTCAGGCGGGAGCCAATGTTGCAGTCGATCCAGCGGATCTCAGCGTTTTCGTGCGCAACACCACGCTTAGTCACCAGATTGAAAACGTTCGAGCTCCAGTTCTGGACGGTCACGTACTGAATCTTCGCATCCTTCATCGCCACCAGTTCCACCACGGCGCTATGCAGCGTGGATGTTTCGAACTTCGGTGCCGTGCAACCTTCCATATACATCACTTCGGCTCCTTCATCGACGATGATCAGCGTGCGCTCGAACTGGCCGAAGTTCTCGGAGTTGATGCGAAAATACGCCTGCAACGGATGCTTCACCTTCACGCCCGGCGGAACATAAATGAAGCTGCCACCGCTGAAGACGGCGCTGTTCAGCGCCGAAAATTTGTTGTCGCGTGTAGGAATGACCTTGCCGAACCACTTGCGAAACACGTCTTCGTGCTGCTTCAAGCCTTCGGTGCTGTTGACGAAAATAACACCCTGATCCGTGACCGCTTGCTTCACATTGGAATAGGCGGCCTCGCTGTCGTACTGGGCTTCTACACCGGCAAGGAACTTGCGTTCCTGTTCGGGAATTCCGAGGCGCTCAAAAGTGCGCTTCACATCTTCCGGAACATCGTCCCAGCTGCGCTTTGGCGCTTCACCGGATGCCAGATAGTAGCGGATCTTATCGAAATCGATCGATTCGAGATCCTTAGTCGCCCAGTGAGTGGGCATCGGCATTTCCTCAAAGGCAGCAAGCGCCTTGTGACGGAACGCGCGCACCCAATCCGGATCATCCTTGACGTCGGAAATGTAGTCGACCGTCTTCGATGTCAGACCATAGCCCGCATCAAACTTATGCCGCTCAGGGAAACGGAAGTCGCCAATGGCGTCTTTCTCACTGGCGATGTTCTTTACTGTTTGGACTTCGTCGATCATGGTTGGATTCGGTGAATGTTTCGTAATAAAGTGGGCGAAAAGGAGGGAAGCACCGAGGATTTACGCAGTCACTGCGAGCTCGTCCCTGACCCAGTCGTAGCCCTTCTCTTCGAGTTCGAGAGCAAGTCCCTTGCCACCACTGCGGACGATACGACCATTGACCATCACGTGGACGTGATCGGGCTCGATATAGTCCAGGAGTCGCTGGTAGTGGGTGATCACCAGAAATCCACGGTAAGGTGAACGCATCGCATTCACTCCCTTGGCAACGATCTTCAGCGCATCGATATCCAGACCACTGTCCGTCTCATCGAGCACGCAGTAGAAGGGCTCAAGCATCGCCATTTGCAGAATCTCGTTCCGCTTCTTCTCACCACCGGAATAGCCTTCGTTTACTGAGCGGGCCGTGAACTTTCGATCAATTTCCAGCTCGTCCATCTTCGCATAAAGAGCCTTGTAAAAGTCAACGGCGTCCAGCTCCTCACCATTGGGCAATCGAGCTTGAAGAGCGGCACGAATAAAGTTCGCATTGCTCACACCCGGAATCTCAACCGGATACTGGAACGCCATGAACAGGCCCGCCCGGGAACGCTCATCGGCTGGCATCTCCAGAAGGTTCACCCCGTCCATCAGGACCTCACCGCCAGTGACTTCGTAGTCATCATGACCGGCAAGAACTTTGGACAACGTGCTCTTGCCAGAGCCGTTAGGGCCCATGATGGCATGCACTTCCCCCTTCGGAATATCGAGGCTGAGCCCCTTGAGAATTTCCTGGCCATCAATCCTTGCGTGCAGATCTTTGATTTCAAGTTTCATCTGTTGCGATTGCGTCTGTGCTTCCATGCGTCTGACTTTATTTATTTGGTAAAATGTGAGCGATGCCCGTCCACCACTCACTGCAGCCCACTCCTGGAGCAGGCCGGATCGGGAAAAAGAACGGTTACTTGCTAGCGACTTTTGCAGCCTTTGCTTTGTTTAAGCAGGCGGGGCAGGTTCCACGAATGGCCACTTCAAAGTGATCCACAACGACCCCCTTGGGCAACTTCCACATTCGGCTGAAGCCGGACTGAGCTTCCACCTGCGGCTTCAGCGAAATGTCTTCCACATGGCCGCAGCCTTCACAGTAAAAATGCCCGTGCTCCTTGAGATTTGCGCAGTAGCGGGAAGGCGACCTGTCGAGATTCACCTTTTTGACCAGCCCGCACTGATTCATTGTCTCCAGACAGTTGTAAACCGTCGCCAGCGAAATACTGGGCATGCGCTCTTTGGCACGCATGAAGACTTCCGTCGCCGTCGGGTGATCACGCTCCTCCATCAGCACCTCGTAAACTTCACGGCGCTGCTTCGTCATCCGAAACTCTCCGCCAAGCTCAAGAGCGGGCGTGCTTTCGGAATCACCGGTAATGTCGCTTTTAGTGACCATTCTGATCCTCACCGTAGGAAGGCCCTTTTCTTTATCAAGAACTATTCTAAATAAAAATTGCGATAGTTAACCTGGGTTATTCATGAAGATCGTAGCGAGACGCCGCAAAAGGCTTCATTTGTAAGGCGCGGGTCA
>JAQCER010000269.1 GCA_027618625.1 Verrucomicrobiota bacterium | reverse complement strand
ATCAGCCATCAAAACGATAACCTCGTGGTATGCCTTGCGGAGTATTTTGGCAATACCCGAGAGACGACTAAGGCTCTGCTGGGGGCGTTCGATCGGGCCTCTGACGAACACGGCCAGGCGCAAGTAATTGAAGCAATGTTTGCAATCCAGATGCCTGAAAGCACAGACAAGTTGATCGAGGCAATCAAAGAACATGCTGGAAAAACGAAAGCGAAGCGCGGCTACAGTTACTACCTGCTCCGACTCGTAGGATCAGTCCCAGAGACGGAGAAGAAAAAGATCGAGGAACTGATACCCACCCTGCCTGAAGACATCGCCGATGTCGCGACTCGGTACATCGTCTAGAAGGAATCTGAATTTCCAAAAGGTAACCCAAACGAACGAATGGCTACGAAAAAAACGACAACCAAACAGGATGCGAATGGCTCCACGCTCCGCCTTACAGCGGAAGAACTATTCGCCGAGGAAATCGATGCGTTGATCAAGGCGGAGACGCATCCTGTTCCGGCGGGATGGAAGATGTCGCCGCGATCGGTATTGACTTACATCTGCGGCGGCAAGTGCGGGACGCTCGATATCACGCCGAAGTACATCGGGCATGAGCGACTGGTGGAGATCGCGATTTCGACTCTCGTCACGGACCGGGCGCTGTTGTTGATTGGCGAACCGGGCACCGCGAAGTCCTGGCTCTCCGAGCACCTGACAGCAGCGGTGAATGGGGACTCAACCAAAGTCGTGCAGGGCACCGCCGGGACCACCGAGGAACAGATTCGCTACACGTGGAACTACGCGATGCTCATTGCCAGTGGCCCCAGCGAGGACGCATTGATCAAGAGCCCCATCTTCCGCGCCTTGGAAAGCGGCAGCGTTGCCAGATTCGAGGAAATCACGCGCTGCGCCTCGGAGGTGCAGGATGCGATGATATCCCTGCTTTCAGAGAAGCGGATCAGCGTACCTGAGCTGGCAACGGAAGTTGCTGCCAAGAAAGGGTTCTCGATCATCGCGACAGCGAACACCCGAGACCGTGGTGTCAATGACATGTCGGCGGCCTTGAAACGGCGATTCAACATCATCGTGCTGCCAACGCCGAAGGCGATCGAGACCGAGATCGACATCGTGCGCAAGCGCGTCTCCGAACTGGCCAGCAACCTCGACCTGCGGGCAGAGATCCCCAGCGATGAAGCCGTCGAACAGGTCGTGACCATTTTCCGCGAGCTGCGCTCGGGCCAGACGCTTGATGGCAAGGCCAAGGTCAAAGCGCCTTCCGGCGTGCTCTCCACAGCAGAAGCGATCTCCCTGCTCGCAAACAGCATGGCGCTTGCCGGTAACTTTGGCACTGGTGTCGTCAGCGAGTCCGACATCGCCGCTGGACTACAGGGTGCCGTGGTGAAGGACGAAGAGAAGGATCACCTGGTGTGGGAGGAATACCTCAAAAATGTCATGAAGAAACGCGGTGCGGCGTGGAGGAAGTTGTATGCGGCATGTTCAGAGCAGAACGGGTAATTGCGACTGTCCCTGATGTTCGCTCCCCACATTTTCGGCGTGCGCCACCTTTCACCCTCCGGTGGATGGCACCTGCGACGCTACCTCGACGACATAAAGCCGAAGATCGTGCTGATTGAGGGACTGTCCGACGCGGGTGGTTTGATCTCCGACATGGTGCGGCCGCAAACGAAACCGCCGATCGCGATCCTGGCATTCACCGACTGCCAGCCAGTGCGCACGCTGGTCTACCCGATGTCGAATTATTGCGCCGAGTATCAGGCGTTGGTATGGGCAAAGGAGAACAAGGCGAACGTAGAGTTCATCGATCTTCCTTCCTCCATTTTTCTAGCGTTACAGGGACGGCGGGGAGCAGCTGCAGAGGCGCCCCTCCCGGATTTTGACGAAGCGGAGAAGACCAAGAACGATAGCGAGAAAGTTGCAGAACAAGAGGACGAGGCCGATGACCAACTTGAGGCCGCCAGCCCGCCCGAGCCCGGCAAGCTCTCGCTCTACGACCGCTTTGCCCGATCAGCAGGCGAGGACAACTACGAGACCTACTGGGAGCGCCGCTTTGAACACAACCTCACCGACCACAGCTACCGGCTGGCAGCATACGAATTTGGTAAAGGCCTTCGCGAATTTGACGACGATTCCCCGCACTGGCGAGCGGAGAATCTGGTACGCGAGGCATACATGCGTCGATGCATTGATCAGGTGATCGCGTCCGGAGCAAAGCCAGAAGACATCGTCGTTGTATGCGGCGCCTTCCATGCTTCGGTGCTGGATCCAGCGCAGTTTCCTCCGATGAGCGACGCCGAACTGGCTGAGCTGCCGGCGCTGCCGAGCAAGCTGACACTCATGCCGTACTCGTATTTCAAACTGTCATCGCAGTCCGGCTATGGGGCGGGGAACAAGGCTCCCGCCTATTTCGAGTTGCTCTGGGATTGTCTGGAAAAGAGCGACCTGCATCACCTGCCCGCGCTGTATCTCTCCTCCGTGGTACGCCACATGCGCGCAGCCGGGACGCATCGATCGACAGCGGAAGTGATCGAAGCCGTGCGACTGGCGAAAACACTTTCAGCGATGCGCGGTGGAATCGCGCCAACACTGGCCGACCTTCAAGACGCCGCGATCACTCTGATCGGGCATGGCGAACGATCGGTGATCGCTGAAGCACTGGCACGGGTCGAAGTCGGAACTGCTGTGGGAAGCCTACCGAAGGGTGTGAGCCGCACTTCGATTCAGGAAGACTTTGAGCGTGAGATGGAACGCCTGAAGCTGACCAAGTATCAATCCACGACGGTGAAACAGGATCTTGCACTCGACCTCAGGGAGAACCGACGCGTGAAGTCCGATGAAGCGGCATGGCTCGACCTGAATCGCTCTTTTTTTCTTCATCGGCTGGCAGTTCTTGGCGTTGACTTCGCCAGGAAGCAGCTCGCTCCGCGGGATAATCCTGGCTGGGCAGAGAATTGGGTCGTGCGGTGGACGCCGGAGTGCGAGATCAACCTCGTCGAGGCTGTGCTGTTGGGGGAAACCGTGGAACTCGCCACTGCGTTTCGATTTCGCCAGCGGCTGGACGCCTGTCAGCGTGTGGGGGAAGCGGCTGAAGTCGTGCGGGATGCCTGCGAATGCGGCATGATGGAGTCGATGGAAACGGCGAGGAACCGATTGCAGGCACTGGCCACAGAGACGTCTGAGTTTGTCTCGGTAGCGCATGCAGCTCATGAACTGGGAATGATCGCCCGCTACGGTGACGTAAGGCGCTTCGATGCATCGCCGCTGCTTCCCCTGGTCGAAGAATTGTTTGTTTCCGGCGCACTGGCTCTCGGATCATCGGCCCATTGTGACAATGAGGCAGCCAAACAGATCGTGATCGCCATGGAAGAACTCAACCGCGTAAGCCTGGAATACCACGAGCGTGTCGATGAAGATCTATGGGTGCGGGCGCTGTCAGAACTCTCGGATGCGGACGATCGCAATCCGATCCTGTCCGGCTACGCCTGTGCGATTCTGTTGGAACGCAACAAGCTCACTGGCGAGGAACTGGCACGCGAAGTATCGCGGCGCCTTTCACCAGGAATTGAGGCGGACCTTGGTGCGGGTTGGTTCGAAGGCCTCTCCAAGCGCAATCGCTACGCTCTTCTTGCGCGACTGCCGCTGTGGGAACAACTCGCATCCTATGTGGAATCTCTGGACGCTGAACAATTCAAGCGGGCACTGGTATTCCTGCGCCGAGCCTTCGGAACGTTCAGCCCTCAGGAGAAGCGAAGCATCTCGGAGAACCTTGGGGAACTCTGGGGCATCGGCGCCGATCACGCCAGCGAAGTGCTGAGCAACCAATTGACCGAGCAGGAAGAGGTGAAGCTGAAAGAACTCGACGATTTTGACTTTTCGGACCTATGAGCGCCAACCCGAGCACCCTTCCCGAACAACTGACGCGCTGGCGACTGATCCTAGGCCGGGATTCCCAGGAGCATCTCCAGCAAATGGGCAGCTGCGACCTGAACGCCGATGAACAGCTCATGGATGAGGCACTGGCGGCGATCTACGACGAATCCGCAGGGGGTGAGGACGGAGCCAGTGGTTCCGCGAAGAGCGCAGGACTGGGTTACTCATCGCCGAAACTGGCGAAGTGGCTGGGCGATGTGCGCACCTACTTCCAGGAAGACGTCGTCTCTGTCATTCAGCACGATGCGATCGAGCGCAAGGGGCTCAAACAGCTGCTGTTCGAACCCGAGACTCTCAAATCGGTGCAGCCAAACATCCAACTTGTGGGCACACTTATATCGCTGAGTGGACAGATTCCAGAGCGAACCAAAGAGACGGCCCGCATCGTCGTTCGCGCGGTGGTCGAGCAGATCAAGGCGTTGCTCGAACAAAAAATCCGACAGGCAGTGACCGGGGCTCTCAATCGCAACGCACACTCCCCCATCCCGCACGCGCCAAGCATCGACTGGAAATGGACGATCGGTCGGAATCTCAAGAACTACAACAAGCAACTCGGAAAGTTAATCCCCGAGCGCGTTTACTTTTTCTCGCGGGCACAGCGAACGAACAACTGGACGGTGATCGTGGACATGGATCAGAGCGGCTCAATGGCTGACTCGGTGGTTTACGGTGCAGTGGTCGGTTCGATTTTCGCCAGTCTGCCAGCGCTCGACACACGTGTGGTCGCCTTTGACACCGAAGTCGTAGATCTCACCGAAAAATGCGGCAGCGATCCGGTCGACATGCTGTTCGGCGTGCAGCTTGGAGGCGGCACCGATATTAACAAATCCGTCGCCTACTGCGAGCAGTTCATCAGCGATCCTGGACAGACACTCTTCATCCTGCTCACCGATCTCTTCGAAGGTGGCAACCAGGCCCAACTGGTGCGCCGACTGGGCGAGATGGTCGCCAGCGGTGTTCGCGTTCTGTGCCTGCTGGCTCTCTCCGATAGCGGAGTCCCGATGTACGACGAGAATCTTGCCCGCACCCTTTCCAAGCTCGGCATCCCTTGCTTTGGCTGCACCCCTAACAAACTCCCAGAACTCGTGGAAGGAGCACTGCGGGGCGGTGACCTGCAGGCGCTCGCCTCTCGTGTGCGCTCTGATACTCACGCCAAGGAACAAAAGTATTGAAGCTGCGTACGGTCACCATCGAGGAGATCGAAGCCCTGGCACCGACCGAACGGACGCTGGAGCGGGCCACTGAGTTGCTTGATGGCAACAAGTTTTTGCATCGCGCCAGCTATCGCCCCACCGCCCCACCTTCGTTCTAGAAGGTGAAGCGCAGGAGTGCAGGGAACCATGACAAAGGCATACCGCTGTGGCAAATAAAGTGGCAGGCACTTTATTGCTGCAAGCGGCCAAATTCTGCCACTGTCGACCCGGTGATTTCGCGCTCCAAGCAGGCGCGGCAGAGACAGGCGGCGGCGGGAAAGCGTTCCTTGAGTCGCGCGAGCACTATGGCACTGGTGGCGACGGTCGGGCACCAGCACTCTGTCGTGGCGGGATCGGTGGCGCGGGTGCAGGCGTTGGGCCGGCCGCAGGACGGGCAGATGGCGGACGCGGACCGGTTTTCGTTTATCGAGCAGCTCATTGCCAGGTTGCACCCAGATAAATGCAAATTTCACCGTCTACTGCACCGGCGAGGGCAAAGATCGGATGACCGTGATCGATGTGCTGCTCAGACGCAAAGCCAGCGAGCGAATCCACCGCTACACCGCGCTCACTATCGACTTCAGAACTCAGTGATTGGCCTGAAAAGACGAAAACAAGGAAGCAGGTCTAAGGTTCCTGATTGGGGTG
>JAQCER010000268.1 GCA_027618625.1 Verrucomicrobiota bacterium | reverse complement strand
CCGCGCCCTGCCGTGGCGGCGAGCCCTTGAATCGAAGACCGTGTCACTTGCATCGCTATTTTCACCCGGATGCCACACAATCCCCCCGTACATCCGCCCGATCAACTAGAATCCCTGCGATCAAGAATGCGCAATGCGGCTGGCGGAGGCCGTTTCCGGCGCATCTCACTGTCCCAGTTTGATTCTCCCAGCATGCTCATTACAAATCAGTTAAGACATTTCAAAACAGAAATCAATGCCAATTCCCGTGGCCATGGCCACTGTTTGTCCATGTATTCTAAGGACTAGGGTTATTATTGACGCCCCCACGAACATCAGGCTAACTGACACCGAAACATTCGCCCGCCTCAAGTCGGCACGGCGATTCATAGAAACCGAGAATCCCTACCGCAAAAAATAATCCGATATGTCGAATACCCTTTCCCGCCGCCAGTTCATCCGCCGTACAGGCATGAGTGCCGCCTCTGCGCTCGCCTTCCCGGCCATCGTTCGAGGCCAGGACCTTAACAGCAAGCTTCAGGTCGGTTTCATCGCCGTAGGGGGACGCGCCGGCGCTCACACAGAAAACTCTCACCGTCTGGGTTGCCAGGCCATTGCCTTCGCCGACGTGGACAAGACTTCCTGGGGTGGCGTCACCGACAGAGAGGGATGGAAAGAAGCCAAGGGCTACACTGACTGGCGCAAGGTTTTCGAAAGTCATGGCAAGGAACTTGATGTCGTTTTCGTCGCTACGCCAGACCATACGCACTACGCCCCTTCCATGACCGCGATCTCCATGGGGATCCACTGTTACACCGAGAAGCCGCTCTCATGGTCAGTGCGCGAGGCTCAAATGCTGACTGCTGCCTACAAAAAGAACACTAGCGTTGTTACCCAGATGGGAAATCAGGGTCACTCAGGCCAGGGCTGGCGCATCGCTTATGAGTTCATCAAAGGTGGGGCCATTGGTGATCCGATCGAGTTTCACACATGGACGAACCGCCCGGTATGGCCACAGGGCGGACAGCGCCCGGAAGGGTCTGACCCGATTCCTGATACCCTGGACTGGGAGTCCTGGATCGGTCCTGCACCTATGCGTCCGTTCAAAGGTGAAATCGCCGAGGGGGAATTTAAAGGAAAAGGCCACTACCATAGCTTTAACTGGCGCGGCGTTGTCGATTTTGGATCCGGCGCCCTCGGCGACATGGCCTGCCATACCACTGATGGGATCTACTCGATCATGGACTGCGGCTATGCGGAATCGGCTGAGCCGATCTTCATGACTGCGCCCGTTGGAGATCAGTATCCGGCTGGAATGACGGTCAAGGCCACCTACCGAGCCAAGGCAGACCGCCCAGGCTTCTCCACCTTATGGTATGAAGGGAAGAAAGCGGACGGCAGTGATAATATGCCAGAAGCACCCGAAGAAATGGAGGGGCGCGCTATGCCCAGAACTGGAAACCTGATCATCGGGACCAAGGGCAAGATGCTGGTGCAGGGCGACTACTGGGAAAGCCCGCGCCTGATTCCGCAGGCTGCATCAAAGGAATTCGGCAAGCCCGAGCAACTGCTTGAGCGTTCACCTGGACACCATGAGGAATTCCTGATGGCCTGCCGTGGAGAGAAGCCACGTGAATTCAGTCAGTCAAACTTCGGCTACTCTGGCCCAATGACAGCCAACATCCAGCTCGGCAACCTCTGTGCCCGTGCAGGCAAGAAACTTGAGCTGGACGAGTCAGGAAAAATCACCAACGACCCAGCCATCAATGAACTTGCCTGGCGCGAGCCTCGTGAAGGCTGGGGCGCAATAAAGACGGAAGTCTGATCGCCCGCACCACACGTGGTCTTTCATTATTGAAGCGCATGTGCCCCTCCGTGGGGCCATGCGTTTCTTTTTTGTGGAATGAGGAAACAGAGACTTGTTAGACGTCGGATCCTGGGGGCAGGCGCAGTGATTGTCGGTCTGTATCTGGCCGCAGCATGCTTGCTGTGCATTGACGGCCTCACTGACCAGCTGGGACAGGCCGACGTGGCGCTGGTGCTGGGGAACAAAGTTGCGCCCGACGGAACACCTTCGCCTCGGTTGGCGGCAAGGCTGGATCGCGCTGCTGATTTGTTCCGCACCGGAAATTATCAGTGGATCATCGTCAGTGGCGGCACCGGCAAGGAGGGCTATCCGGAAGGCGATGCCATGCGCGACTACTTAACGATGCATGGAGTTCCTGCGGCCTCGATCATCGTAGATCATCTCGGCAACAACACTCGTGCCAGCGCGGTGAATACCGTCACCATCATGCGGGCGAGAAACTGGACGAGCGCATTCGTCATCACCCAGCACTTTCACGTTCCCCGCTCAGAACTGGCATTGCACAAACTGGGCGTCCGCGACGTCTTTACAGCACATGCTCATTATTTCGAATGGCGGGACATCTACTCGACGCTACGCGAAGTCCCTGCCTATGTGAAGTATTTGCTGCGTTAAGCTTGCCTGCGATGGCTCAAGCTGCGACTTGAAATTAAGTGAAAATGAGGTTCTTCTGGCGCTGGACAGACATCCCATGAAGATCACGCACCCAGCACTCGTTAGACTACTGAAGACCGCATACTCAGCAGAGCGCGCGGCCTCCTTTGCCTACATCGGCCATGCTGGCTCACTGAAAGACCCAGTCGAGCGCGCCGCGGTTCAGCAGATCTAGCAGGACGAATGGGATCACCGCCGACACGTTCTGGCCATCATGCGGCGGTATGACATTCCGGTATCCCGATATTACGAGATCAAATACTGGATCATCGGCAAGGTGATCGGCTGCAGCTGCTACTTCATTGGCAGGTTCATGCCGTACTTCTTCGCGGGCAAACTGGAGAGCGGCAATGTCTGCGAATACTTCGTGATGATGAAGTATTTTCACGATCTCGGGATCAACGACCACGACACCGTGCTTTACGAAATGGGAATCAAGGAAAAGGAACACGAAGTTCACTTCCTGGAGGCGGTGAAAGATGCCGCATGGCTGCCACTGTTCGAGAAGATCTTCTCCTGGGGCCCCGAGTCGAGCCTCAATGATGTGGATCTGCAGGCAAGACTCCCGGTCGACGGCTCAGACCAGTATTGCAAAAACTTCAAGGGCAGCTCGAGCCCGTCCAGCCCGGGCAAATAGCCTCGGCCCGGATCCAGACATCATAGACATCATCTAGCTGCTTGCCGGGATGGTTCTGAAGTGCTAGGCACCTGACATGCTGGCTGCACGCCAACCAATCCATTTACTAAACAAATTGAATCAACTATATGGGTAGAGCATTTGAATACCGCCGGGCCTCCAAGGAAAAACGCTGGGACAGAATGTCCAAGACGTTCCCAAAACTGGCGCGCGCGATCACCATGGCAGTCAAAGAAGGTGGATCGGATCCAGAGTCCAACTCCAAGCTGCGCACTGCGATCCAGAACGCCAAGTCAGAGAACATGCCCAAGGACAACATCGACACTGCAATCAAGCGGGCCGAAGGCAGGGACGCTCAGGATTTCTCCGAGGTCGTCTACGAAGCCAAGGCCCCGCATGGTGTCCTGCTCATGATCGAGTGCGCCACGGACAACGTCAACCGCACCATCGCCAACCTCAAGACCGTCGTGAACAAAGGGGGCGGTCAAATCGTCCAGTCAGGATCGCTCGAGTTCCTGTTCTCCCGCAAGGCAGTGATCGAGTTTGACCAGAAAGACGACATGGACATCGAAACCATCGAACTCGAACTGATCGACTACGGCCTTGATGAATTGGAAGTCGAAGACGGCCACCTCACCGCCTATGCCGATTTCAAGGATTTCGGCAGAATCTGCGAAGGCTTTGAGAAAATCGGCATTGCACCGACTTCCTCAAAGCTGAAACGCATTCCAAATTCCCCCCAGGAATTCACCGAGGAACAAATCGAAGAAGTCGAAAATCTGATCGACAAGCTCGAAGACGACGATGACGTCCAGGCCGTTTATACTAACATTGCATAAACACCCAATCAACCCCACCAATACCCCACCAATACCGCCACCATGACCACCATTGTAACGTTCGTATTTTTCACGGCCCTCGTCGCCGTCCTCACCTGGTTAGTGACGCGCGGCAAGAGCACAAACGATGAAACCGACTACTTCCTCGCCGGCCGCAGCCTGACCGGAGGGTTCATCGCCGGTTCGCTCCTGCTCACCAATCTCTCCACCGAACAGCTGGTAGGACTCAATGGGGGGGCCTTCAAGGAAGGGCTTTCGGTGATGGCATGGGAAGTCGTTGCGGGGTGTTCCTTGGTATTCCTTGCGCTGTTTTTTCTGCCCCGTTATCTGAAATCAGGCATCGCGACGATTCCCCAGTTTCTGGAGGAACGTTACGGCCCCGGAGTCCGATCACTCACTACGGCAATCTTTATCGTCGCCTACATGCTGATTCTGCTGCCGTTTGTCCTCTACAGCGGTGCCACAGGACTCTCGCACATGCTCGACCTCGAAGCAAACCTGGGCATGGGCGAGGCGGGAACGATCTGGACAGTCGTGATCGTGACCGCAGCGATCGGTTCCGCCTATGCCATTTTTGGCGGTCTCCGTGCGGTTGCGGTTTCCGACACGTTTAACGGCTTTGGCCTGTTGGTTGGCGGCTTGATGATCACTTGGTTCTCGCTCAAATATGCGGCCGGTGAAACTGGAACGATGCTGGGAGTTTTCGAGAAAGTACGCGAAGCAAACCCCGACGCCATGCAGTCACTCGGAGCGAAAGGGGAAGACGTGCACTGGCCCACATTGTTCACCGGTGTCCTGCTGCTGAACTTCTTTTACTGGACAACAAACCAGCAAATCATTCAACGCACATTCGCGGCAAAGAATCTTGCCGAAGGCCAGAAGGGCGTTCTCTTGGCCTCTTTTTTCAAAATCCTGGCTCCAATCATTCTCGTCATTCCTGGTATGGTCGCCGCCTACATGGTGACCAAGGATACCAGCCTGGCGGCACAGATCGACGGCGACGATTCGAAAGTTTACGGTGCACTTGTAAGGACGGTTCTCCCGGCACCGCTTACCGGTTTCTTCGCTGCGGTGGTTATTGGATCGATCCTTTCGACATTCAACTCGGTGCTGAACTCAAGTGCCACATTGTTCTCCCTGGGGGTTTATCAAAAGACGCTGCGCCCAAATGCATCCCACGCTGATGTCGTCCGTTCCGGAAAAATCTGCAGCACAGTGGTCGCGGTATTCTCGGTCATCTTCGCTCCATCCGTGTTCATGAACGTGGACGGTATTTTCGGTTTCTTTCAGAAGCTGAACGGCGTCTACTTTATCCCGCTTCTCGCGGTAATCATGTTCGGAATGTTTAATAAAATCGCCAATGAAAAATCCGCGTTAATTACCTTGTATGCGGGCCTGGCGATAATGGTGTGGGGAACATTTTTTGATGGGCGGGAGGATTCCGAAACCGGCGACATCCTTGCCGAAGGATGGATAAAAACCGTATTCAACTCTGGCTACCATTTCATGGGCACCGTGTTCCTCGGGTTGGTCATCCTGCAATTCTTACTGACGTTTTGGATGAAACGTGATCAACCCTACGTGCAGAAAGACGCCGGACTGGTCGACCTCACCCCATGGAGACCTGCTCCATACGTCGGAGCAGGCCTGATTTTCGCGGTCATTGGGATCTATATCTGGTTTGCCAGATAACTGGGTTGGATTCCTGAGTCTCCATCAAAGCCCCACATGAAACGCAACCGTCGCATGGATCTTGTCGCGGATGCTCTCGGTGACTGCAGCAGGAACCTCCTGATTCACCTTGAG
>JAQCER010000267.1 GCA_027618625.1 Verrucomicrobiota bacterium | reverse complement strand
GGTGTTTCTCGGCGGTGGCCATGATGCGCTTGAGCCCAATCGCACAGTTTTCGATGCCCTTTTCGTCATCAAGCCCGGCGCGGTTTCCTGAGAAGCAGATGAGGTTTTTCAATCCGGCAGCGGCGGCCTTTGGGATGACGTCTTCGTAGCTTTCGACCAGCCCATCGTGATGCTCCAGTCGGTTCCATCCCTTGCCGATGCCGTAGCCAGCGCCGCAGGCCATGGCGCACGTGAGGTCGTGCTTCTGCAGTGTCGGCCAGTCTTTCGGCTCCAGTAGCTCGATCGAGGTAAGTCCGATTTTCTTACCCGCGACGCACAGGTCTTCGAGCGGGATATCATTGTAACACCACTTGCAGACGGAATGGTTCACCCGGCCTTTCAGCTCCGGTGCGGCGGCATCTTGTGCAGCGAGTCTGGTTCCGAGCGATTGGGCAACACCAGCGGCTACTGCTCCTCCAAGCAAAGTTTTCGCTGCCTGACGACGTGAGATGAATGGGTTCATGCGCTGCATTCTGCCGGATTCTGCAGACGAATGCACGCTCTAAAAAACGCTCACGCGTCCCGTCTCCACAAGGTTACTACGGTCTGATTGTCAAACCCTGCGCGGCGGCAATTCTGGTGGCTTGGGCTGCCTGAGAGGACATCGGTGTAGACGCGGTGAAGTTCGAGTCCGCGTGCATCGAGAATGCGGGCGCGCAGCAATGCGGAATGGCAGCCCCTGTTCCGAAAATCTGGGAGCGTGAAGGCGTTGGCAAGGAATCCCTGATCTTCGTCAACATAGAGCGTCGCCCACGCGCAGGCCTGCCCGTCGCAGTTGGCTACGAAGGTGCGGAAGATATCGGTACAGTAGTATTGTCGCCGGTCTTTCCATGTTTCCGCATCGCAGGCCCCGCCGCTCGTTTTGAGCAGTTCCAGAAAATCGTCCACACGGTCTTCCTCCCAGCTTTCGACCTGAATTCCTGCGCTGGGCTCGCTGGGCTCGACCTCCGCAGGAACCAGGTTCAGATAAGTGAGCGCCTCCGACGCACTGATGTCGTTTTCGACTAAGGATTGGACGACTTCGGGGAAGAGATCGTCCGATGAAATGTCGAACTGAGGCGGCTGCCCATACTCTTCGAACAGTGATAGGATTTCCGGCAGATGTGAGATTGTATCTCCACAGTAGCCGAGCACGCGATTGCACATGGCGTTGCCTGGCCTTGCAGGGTCGACGATGGCGATGGCGCGGCCAAAGCGGAATCGTTCGCACTTCGATGGCAGCGCGGTGTTCAGTGAACGCGCTGCATTGAAATACGCATAATTGGCGATCAGTTGCAGCGGCAGGGGCAAAGGCAGGGGCAAAGGCAGGGACATTGGAGTGGAACTGGACGGACTCATTTTGTGAGAAGTTCCGACTGTAGCCTCTCGGAGAGAATTGACCAGTGCCCTCTGCAATCGGGAGTCACCATTAGATTAGAGTGTTCCTGGCGTTCCGCCGATGGTTGCCGACGCCTTCCAGCTTCCTGGCAGGGACAAATCTGCACGGGCGTCTGGCGAACGCAGCACTAGCGAGGGGCCATCGCCGTCGGCTTCTTTCGGCCAGGGTGCTTTGTCACTGTATCGAACTTTGTCAATGAGCGTGCCGTTGGCATCGACAAGCTGAACGGTGTCACCACTGTTCGCTAGATTCCCTGTAAATTCGCCAGCGATGGTCGCTGACGAGCCATAGCGAGCGACGAAGGCAGCGCGGTCATTGACCAGAACGCATCGGCCTTTCGCTGGCAGCAGGGCGCTTGAGCCTGGGACAATGACAACTGAGATGCCACCGGTGACCTGAGCGATGGTAAGGTTGATCGGCACTTCACTGGTGTTTGCCAGCTCGATGAATTCGAAGGCATCCGCATCCGTGTGCCCGGCGGCTTTCTCGGCTGCCGTTGGGTCGGCGGGGTGGTAGTGGATTTCTGAAAGTGCGACGTTCCCGGCGCTCGCAGGGTTGCCATTTGAACGAGTGGCCAACCGCGCAATCCGACTCCATCGCTGACCAATGGTTGCTCTGGCTACAATGTCAGGAAGTGCTGCGGATGCATCAGTGGGAATGGCGGTGCCGGACTCGACGATACCGGCGGCGAGCTGAGGTTCCATCAGCATGTCTGAGCTGGCGAGGTAGTCATTCAGGGCATGAATCGCGAGCACGTTCGTGCCTTTGCGCAGTAACGAGACGTGCTCCGAAACATCGAAGTCGACGAATTGCACTGCTGCATCGTCGTCATGTTTACCACCTGACTGGGCATTCCAGGTAAGGATCTCCGGGGCATTGGTGCGGCTGATTTCCTTGCCATTCAGATAGGCGACGAAGCCATCGTCGTAACGCATCCGCAAAACCATTCGCTGGTAGGCAGCATCTCTGTCGATCGAGAATGGATAGCGCAGGTAGGCGGTGGTGTTCTTTCCAGCTGCCGATTCCTCCAGATTCAGGCTGATGTAGTCATGATAGAGAGTGCCGGCAGATCCACGTGCCTTCGTCTCGTAGCCAGCTGCGCCACGGCCCTGCATCCATTGGGAGTCATCAAATGAAGGATCGATCCAGTCATTCTTGAGCGAGCCATCGTGCGGCACGAAGCCGCGCATAGGACTCTGCGAGAGCAGTATGGTGTAGGTGATTTTTTCGGCCTGGGCTTCCGTTGCCTGGGCGACGGGATAGCCGTCTTCGCCGCGGGGATCTGTGCCATCCAGAGTATACCAGATTCTGGCGTCGGGATCGTTGCTCAGAAAGTAGACGCCGTCCGGGCGCAGGGCAATCTCCGGTGCCGCCGCCAGCTGCGTTGCCGGGCCGGGATACAATGGAGCGGGCACAGTAGGCGAACTGGTGGAACCATCGGCGAATCGTCGAGCCGAGCGGAGTTGTTCGATTACGATGTCATGACGCTTTACAAAAAAGTCGTAGATGTTCTGGATCTCGTTTCGCCAGATGGTGCGAGTGAGTGGTTGATTGCCACCCCAGCGTGCGGACTCGGCGATGATGGCGCGATCGATTTGTGACACGCGGCTATTGAGGCGAGCCCGGCATATCTCTGGTGAGAGCAATCCCCCTGAGGCAAATACTTCCGCGCTGCGTGCCTGGAATGCCGCCAGATAAGACTCTGACGCCATGAGCTGCTGGTGAATCCACTGCGGGTTGCTTCTGTCAATGTCTTCCCCAGCAGGGAACGGGCCGGTGCGATCGACTTCCAGAGAATCCGCGACTCCCATTGCGTGTTCGAAGTCGTGGCAAAAATACTGGAAGCCGAATTCGCCCGTTCGTTTCCACAGACCGAACCAGTTCCTGCAAGTGCTGTCGCCTGCGTATCGGGTGATCGGGCCGTCCCACATGCCCGTATAGAAAACGATCAGCATGTAGTCGATCAGATTGGCTTCATCCACGTAGACGGGAAGCGCTTCGTTGCGTGTGCCGTCCGGATTGCAGCCGCGTAATCTTTGATAGAGGGATTCGCGCTCCGTGGCGTTCCTGGACGCTGCAAGCTGCCGGGCCAATTCCCACATTTTCTCCCAACCGTCGAGATCGCCATCCGTCGTTTCGATCGAATGGCCGCTGGATTTTACGGCATCGAAATCGGCTTCGGTGCCGCCGAAATACGTGCTTCCATACGCGGCCTCGGCGTGTTCTTGCGTCTGGTAGATTCCCCAGTAGAGGCCGTTGAGATAGAGGTAGTAGTAGCGACTGCGGGTGTAGGTGCGGCCCATGTCCCGCTGCGTATCTCGAGTGAATACTTCCCGGACAAGGCTGTTCTGGGGGTTTTGTTCGAACGACCATGAGTAGTTCTGTTCCGTGCGCAGGTCGATGTCTTCAAATGCATCGGCTCCTTCATCTCCAAACAGTGGGTAGCGCAGTTTTCCCTCACCGTACTGTTTGCGAAAGTAGAGCCGCATGGCGTGCTTCGGATTTGCTTCGCTGCGACTGGCGCCGCCCCGCACTCGCACCCCGCAGTTGATCTGAAAGCCTTTTTCTTCGCCTGCGGGATCCAGCAGCTCGACCGAAAGCGGACGTTCCCAGTCGGCACCCCGGTTTTGACTGCGGCTCCATATTCCATCGCTGCCCCAAAAGTTGGCGGCATCAGTGACCAGCGATAGCGATGGCAAATCGAGTAACGCTCCGACCAGCTCTTCGTGGGTAGTGCCGATCGTTTTTGGATCATGCATGCCATAGCCAGTGCTGCGTCCTCGGCGGGAGCCGAGTTGTGGTGGCCAGCCGGGGGGTGCTTTGTTTTCCTGACGCGTAACAGCATCGGGAAAGATATAGGTTTGCGTGTGGGTGGCACTGGCGAGCTTACCACTTACTCCGTAAGCGATCGCGCGCACCGCCGTGGTAGCCGTGATGGGAATAGCTCCACTATAGAGTTGGCCGCTCGATTCAGTTGGGGTCGTGCCATCCAGAGTATAGCGGATTCTGGCTCCCATCCTGGCTTTCAATGCGAGGCGAAAGGGCTTGGTGAAAAAGCCGTGGTCCTTAGAAAATACAGGGATGCGCAAAGTCGTGGCATCGATCGCTGCTGCATTCGGTGCCCCCGGCGTGGCCCCCGATAGCAGTGCTGGACGACCACCGCTGGTCGGCTTACCACTACGGAAAGGGATGCCGAACGACTGGCCATTTTCGATGGGAGACATCACTGGCCCTAACGATGACACCAATTTCTCCGACGAGTCGAAAAGGCCGACATAGTCGCCAGTTGCGGCGAGTTTGAAGTTGGTGTGCAATTCGCCGCCGTCGGTGGACTGCCGATCCTTTCCAGAGGCGAAGACGATCAGAAACGCACCTGGAGCGATGGCGATGTCCGGCAGCATCCATTGATCGGGCTGATTGGTGTCATCGCTGAGGCGGTAACCGGTTAGCTGAACGGGAGCTGAACCATTGTTGAAGAGTTCGATCCAATCCGAGGAATCGCCATCCGAATCCTTCAGTCCGCCGCGATTCACTGGGGCCATTTCTGAAAGAAGGACTTCGCCACCAGCCATTACGGTCGCAATCAACCAAACTGCCGTGAACAGTGAACCCCTCAATTTCTGTGTGCGTGCGAACAACATCGCCCCAATGATAGGCATTTCCTTAGGCATTTGGCACTTCGAAAATATTCGCTGGCCCAACGGAAACAATTGCCGGAGTGGACACCTTTTTAAAAGAATCGAAATTTACATCGTCAATGCATTTTTTGCGTGCGCAGAACCTGGAACAACGCTACGATCACCACCCAGAGCCTACCCCTAACCAATCGAGCAAGTATGAGCGAACCGGATTTGAAGGAAAAGAAAGACTCTCCGTGGGTGATTGTGAATTGCCCGTCGTGTGAGAAGCAAATCAAACTCCCGAAAGACAAAGTAGGAGCGGCGAAATTCAAGTGCCCACTTTGTTCTGAGAAGATCTCGGTGTCATTGGCTGCTGCGGCTGCTGCTGCGGCGGAGGAGAAGGTAGTGCAACCAGCCAAAACAGTTGTGGAATCGGCCAGTTCGCTGGTGAGCGACCCGATCGATTTGATGGGCCAGGCGAACCCTGAGATCGACGAAGAAGACGAGAAAGAGGGATTCCTGGCGAGGATTCGAGGCGTCGACGAAGAGCCCCGCCACCTGGATGAGGGCGAGGTGATGGAGAAGGATGGCCAGCAGGTGGTGAAACGCCGCCGTCGAGTGCGCAAAAAGAAGAAAGCCGATGCCGGGCCGAACTGGGAGTCCGATTCAAAAGACGAGGATCAATCGAACCGTGATGAAGACTCCTACGTCATTGACACCGAGATCGATGACGAGGGCAATGTCGTCGAAGTGCGCCGACGGT
>JAQCER010000266.1 GCA_027618625.1 Verrucomicrobiota bacterium | reverse complement strand
TCCGACCAAAGTGCTTACGCGTGATCGACTGAGAAGCGCGTGCCATTCCTTCCAGTTCCTGATCCGACTTCGGCGCAATGAGCGACGAGAACCGCTTGAGCAACGGGCTCTTTCGATCAGGAAGCTGGTTAAATGTATCGACGAAGGACATCTTCAGATCAGTGTAACGATAGAGCGACTCTGGTCACTTTCATTGTTAAGGAAATGAGGCCAGTCCAGGCTTGTAATCATTTTTTTACAAGGAGCGAGTGCCCGGTCATCTGCGGCGGCTTTGCCACCCCCAGCATGTCAAGCAGGGTGGGGGAGATGTCGGCCAGGATGCCATTCTCCAGAGTATACTGGTCTGAGTCCTTAGCAACATACAGCAAATGCACGAGGTTGGTGGTGTGAGCGGTGTGTGGTGAGCCGTCCTCCTTGATCATCTGCTCGCAATTGCCGTGGTCTGCGGTGATCAGGAGCTTGCCACCAAGTTCGAGTGTTTTCTCAACGACCGCTTTGACCTTGGCGTCGATTTTTTCGACCGCTTTCACTGCAGCCTCTACGATTCCCGTGTGCCCGACCATGTCAGGATTGGCAAAATTCAGGATGACAAGATCATATTCTGGCAGTAGTGCGACGACTTTCTCGGTGACCTCGTCGGCGCTCATTTCCGGCTTTAGGTCGTAGGTTGCCACATCCTTTGGCGACTGGATGATCTCGCGATCTTCACCGGGATTCTGCTTTTCGACGCCACCATTGAAAAAGTAGGTGACATGCGGGTATTTTTCCGTTTCGGCGATGCGCAACTGTTTGAGTCCCGCTTTGCTCACCACTTCGCCAAGCACTGCTTCCAGTGATTCTGGAGGGAAGACGGCTGGGCAGTCGTAGGTCTCGTCGTACTCGGTGAGGGTTACGTAGTGAACCTTCGGAGCTGGGCCGCCGAGGTCGAAGTCGCTGAAGTCAGCGTTGAGGAAGGCATTCGAGAGTTGACGAGCGCGGTCGGCGCGGAAGTTGAAGAACAGGACGACATCGCCGTCGCGGACGCGTTGCTTTTTGAAATCCTGGAAGACCATTGGCAGCAGGAATTCGTCCGTCTTTGAGTCTGCGTACTTGGCCGCGATCGCCTCGGATGCGAGCACGGAGCATTCTTCTCCAATGCCGTGAACGATGGCGTCCCAGGCGAGCTTGGTGCGGTTCCAGCGTTTGTCGCGATCCATGGCGTAGTAGCGACCGACGACGGTCACCATTTTTGCGCCGTAGGGGGCCAAGCCGTCTTCACAGTAGGACACATAATCCTTACCGCCCTTCGGCGATGTGTCACGGCCATCGGTGATGGCATGGACGTAGATGTCGTTCACGCCCGCTTCGGAAGCAGCCTTGGCGAGGGCGATGATGTGATCCTGGTGGCTGTGCCCACCTCCGTCAGACACCAGGGCGATCAGGTGCAGGCGGCTGGATTTTGCTTTGCCAAATGCTTCGACAAGCGCAGGGCGGCCAGCGATTTCACCATCGGCGATCGACTTGTTGATGCGGGTCAGATCCTGATAGACAACACGGCCGGCGCCGAGGTTCAAGTGCCCGACTTCAGAGTTGCCCATTTGCCCTTCCGGGAGACCGACGTCCAGACCGCTGGCACTGACGCGGCTCTGCGGATACCTGGCGTAAAGGTGATCGTGGAATGGGGTATCGGCGAGCACGGTGGCATCGCCATCGCGTTCAGCGTTTGCTGGACCGTGCGGATTTTCCGCCCATCCATCGCGAATAATTAAGACTACTGGTTTCTTGGCCATGGGGAGTAGATAACAGTGATCTGGATGATTGAAACGGAAAAGTGCGAGATCGTTCGCAGGATGCCGTTTATGCGAAAAACTTGCGTAGCGCTTGTTCCGCACGGTTGCCCAGCAAAGCGAAGGCGGTGCAGGACAAGAGGAATGCCAGCGACAGAGCGAATGTCGTGAGCCAGGCGTGCGGTGCGCCTTTCTCCACTTGGAGTTGGGCAAACCAGACCAATGGGTTGCGCAGGAAACCGTTCATCAGAAAAAGAGGTAGCGCCAGGCTGCCGTAAATGGCGAGCAAACGGCACACCCGACTGTTGCCGATCGAAATCCAGCGCAGCAGTGGAATCGCCATGATGATCAGCGCCAGGCTCGAGACCAGCCAGGCGACCGGATGCAGTTGTCCGGCAACGAAGACGACTGCGGCTATCGCGATCCAGACGACGGGTGCCTTCATTTTTCCCGCATGGGCGGCCCACATGCCCAACGAGAATTCGGCCAAATGTCCAGCAACGGTGTAGTTCAGATTGATGCCGGTGGCCGACGTGAGCGGTGCGTTCCAGAAGAGTTCCACAAGAAGTGCGGCGCTGCCAACACACAGCAGGAATCGACTTCCGAACTTCTCCATGCCCCAAAAGAGCAGCGGAAATACGAGATAAAACTGGCAGATCATCGACAAAAACCACCAAGGGCCGATGGGTTCGAATCCGTGGCCAGTAAAATTTCCTGCAAGCAGAATCTGCCGCAGCAGCGGGATAACGTCAGCCGACGCTTTGCTCGGGCTGGCAAACACACTGCTGTAAATGAGGAACGTCACCGCCGCGACCAGCACCGCCGGATAAAGTGCAGCGATTCGCCTTTTCAAGAATGCCCAGTAGGTCGGGCGATCCTTGGCAAAGCTCAAAGTCAGCCCGAACGCACTGAGAAAAACGAATACCTGCACGCCGTAGTGGCCGAAATAGGAAAACAGAATCCGCCAGCTGTCTTCGGGCATCGCGCCCAGTTGGTCTAACATTTTAGCAACATGCCGCGACTCCAAATGGAACTCGTTTTCCCCGGTAACCGGAGGCACCCAGTGGGTGAAGTTGTGCATCATGATGCAAAGGATACCAGCGCCCCGCATCACAAGGCCGTCTTGTTTGCTCAACGTGCTCCAGTCGTGGATCTCTGGAAATTGTTTTCGTGTTGTTTGTCGGTGCCGAATCAAGGTGGCGGTCAATTTTGATATGAGAGGGAAAGACTGGAGGAATCGCGGGACTGTCGATACGATCAATCAATTTATGAGTCTTCTAATTTGATTTGGAAGACTTCTTGCGCGGATGACGCAGCTGTTGACGGATCCCGCCAATGATGATCGCCAGGCTGAAACCTACGGCAGCGGTAGCCAGCCAATGGGTTGCGTGGAATCCCGGTGCAAGCATTGCCTCAGCTGGTTGACCGGGATTATAGTAGACGAATGCATTAGAGCCGGTTGGAAACTTTCGGACGGCTTCATGGGGATCGGCGAGGAATCCGCGTCCGCAGGCACCGAACGAAGCAAACCGAGCAGATTCAAAGGTAGTGCCATCGGCGTGATACTCGTATCGGATGTCGGCAATGATCTTTCTTGTCCTCCTTACAGACGCTATCCTCAAGGAGGACTGGGTGATCTTGGCGGGTGCCTTCGTCCAGCTGAGGCTCTTTAGGTCCTCCAGTAGTGGCGTGGCAAAGATTGCTGTTACTACCAACGGCAGCAGGGAAATGAGAGCCATGCTCAACCCAAAGTCAAAAAGTTTGAAGAGTCTGGGCGTGCTCACTGTGATATCTGATGTGGGCTAGCAGATAAGGCTGATATCGACGAGCTGAGAGATCAAAGAATTTCTTTTCGCTTCAGCGACTCTTCCATCGCCTTCTCAACCAGCAGTGCCGCCATGTGTTCGGTTGCGTGGTCGAGGTTCTGGTTGGCCTCCTTGAGTTGGCGGGCATCATGAGTTTTCAAGGCGACTCTGACAGCATCGGCGGCTGCGCAAACGCCCTCAATGTCCTCGCCGGTCAGGAGTTCGTCGACCTGGGCCAGGGCGCTCTCGACTGCGGGCAGTAGCTCGTCGCTCTTCATCTTGGCCTCAGTCCACACGCGCTCGTTCATGTCGTCGAACGCATAGTCGATCGACTCCGAGATCATCGCTTCCACTGCCTCGTCGTTGACGTCCACAGCAGCATTGTCGATCTTTAATATCTCGTCCCTTTGCGTCTTCGTATCGCGCCCGAGCACCGTGAGGATTCCGTTCGCATCGATGGCGAATTCCACGCCCACCCGCGCGTGTCCTTTCGGGCCTGGATCAAAGTTGATCGCGAATTGACCCAGCTCCCAGTTGTCGCGTGCCATCTCGCGTTCGCCTTGAAGAATGCGGATCTGCATTGCTTCCTGCCCAGCCACGGCGTTGGTAAAAAGTTCGCCGGCCTTTGCCGGAATGGTGGTGTTGCGGGGCAGAATGACGTTCATAAGACCGCCGAAGGTTTCGATCCCAAGCGATAGGGGCGTGACATCGAGGAGGATGACGTTTTGAGTTCGGCCGGACAGAATTCCGCCCTGAATGACAGCGCCGAGAGCGACGGCTTCGTCGGGATTCTGGGAGGTGTCTGGCTCCTGACCAAAGACCTCCGCTGCGATTTTACGCACGATGGGCATACGCGTGCTTCCGCCCACCAGCACGACTCGATCAATCTCTGAAAGCTTCAGCTTCGAGTCGCTGATCGCGCGCTGACAGAGATTTCGCGTTCGATCAATGATAGGCGTGGCCAGTGCTGCCAATTGCGCCTGGGTGACGACGCATTCAAAGCTGTCGGTGCCGGACAGAAACGGGACGCTCACTATGAATGCCTCATCCTCAGAGAGCGCGTGTTTTGCTCGAATGGCGGCATCAAGCAGCTTGGCGCGTACTTCTGGGGTGTCCGCGTTTTCACCAAGGTTTGCCCGTCCGAAGAGATGGGCGGCGAGTGCGCGATCGATATCATCACCGCCGAGCCGGGTGTCACCAGCGGTCGACAGCACTTGGAAAACTCCATCGCTCAGTTCGAGGATCGAAATATCAAACGTGCCGCCACCCAGATCATAGACGGCGACTTTCGAGCGCTCACCGAGCCTGTCTAAGCCATAGGCGAGTGCTGCTGCGGTTGGCTCATTGAGGATGCGTTCGACGGTCAGGCCAGCCAGCTCGCCAGCGCGCTTGGTTGCTGCGCGTTGGGCATCGTTGAAGTATGCAGGGACCGTGATGACCGCCCGGGTGATCTCCTTTTCCATCGCCCTCTCGGCAATCGCACGAAGCCAGCTGAGAATAGTTGCTGACACTGCTTCGGGCGACAGGGCAGTGGTTTCGTCCAGCCTCAGTCGCAAGCCATCGGCAGCCGGAGTGAGCGGGCAGGGGAACCTCTCAGCTTCGTCGACAGGAACATTTCGGCTGCCCATCAGTCGCTTGACAGAGGTAATGGTGCGCGCTGGATCCAGCGACCGCATGCGCAATGCCGCTGCTCCGATGATCGGTTCTCCCTCCACCGGAAAGTAAACAGCGGAAGGAGTGATCCTGCTGCCGCCGCCGTCCGCAAAAAGAATCGGAAACCCGGCATCCACAGCACCCACAAGGGAGTTGGTGGTGCCAAGGTCGATGCCGATGATGTCGCGTGTGTCTGAGATGGTGCTGAACTGGGTGGGTGGTGGCTGGAAGACTCAAACACTCGGCACTGGTGCAGGCAAGCGATTCCCCAGCATAAGGATTTCTTTTCGGACCCGGAGCAGGCGCTCGAAGTTCTTCCAACGCCACCTTCCCAGCCGGATAGAGTCGCTGGTGAAATGGAACATCAGAACGGCTCTACACGATTTTTCTTCTCCCGCCAACAATTGACCTGGCTCTATGGCTCTACCAAAAGACGGCAAAAAAGGGCAAAAAGGGCTGCCCGCTATGATGACAGGCAGCCCTTTGGGAATTGAAGCTGGTGGCTTTGAATGCTGCCCGGTTGGCCTAGCCTGGATTATTCATGAGCGATCTACTGCGACTTGCAAAAGACTCCATTTGCTGCGTTGCGCG
>JAQCER010000265.1 GCA_027618625.1 Verrucomicrobiota bacterium | reverse complement strand
CTATCAGGTGGTGCTCTTCGACGCTGCGGAGCAGGCACGTGCCAAAAAACTCACGGCTCTGGAGGGGCTCTGTGGCAGCGCAGTGCCAGGGGACACCTATCGAAATCTACGGATTTCCCCCAGCTTCTCCGCGCAAACATTCAAGCTCGTGCTCGTACCCGTCTGGTTGCTTGTGTATGACTTCGGTCGGCAGCGGAATCAAGTACTGGTCAATGGGTATACCAGCGCGATTGCCGGCACCTATCCGAAGAGCGCGTGGAAGATCTTCTTCGCTGTGCTGGCCGCGCTGGCCGTCATCGCCCTTATCGTTTTTTTCTCCAACCGTTGATCCCATCATCCGTCAAGGGCACAAGGACAAACAAAGCGAGGCAGTCGACGCAGTGCGTCCCTCATTGCCCCGTTAAACGGGCCTTCCGCCATGAAAACAGGGCCGCGCACGACGAATCTGAGCTGGTTAAGGGATTTACCTAGGCGGCATACGGGAAAGTAGCAGGCCAGATTCAGGTCGTTGCCTGATTTACAAAAATGCGCCATTCGATACACTTCGACCATTACTTTCATATGGTGCTTAATACGTGATCGCTGACAGCTGAATTTCAGTTGGTAGGGATTCGAAAGAAAAGGGCGCCAGCCGAGCTTAAAGGATCCTAAAACCCCTTCCTTTGGCTTCTGCTGGCGTCTTTTTTGCGTTCTAATCCTTCTCTCGGGATTGGGCGGGGGGGATGGAGGATCGGGAAGCGGAGGAGCAAGGCTCATTCTCGCTCGGAAGGTTCGCTTAGAAACGTGCGTCCGGGAAGCATCAGGGAACTGGTGCAGAATGGGGCGTCGTAGCGAACGATTGCCGGGCGGCCAAGTCCGGTTATGGCCTGGACGTCGTAGATTTCTTCACAGGATGTGAGGAATTCTAGCGTGCCAACGATGGCCCCGGTCGGGAGGTGGACAATTGCGACGCCGCAGAAGGGCTTCAACTGCGCGATTGGTAAATGCCCAAACTTGTGATTTGGGCGAAGGCGCGAAATTCCGATGAATGCGTGGTCTCCGCATCGCGCAAAGCCGCGGGCGAATCCGGGAAGGGCGGTCACGGTAAGAACTCTCCTGCTGTCGCGATCAAAGCGGCACAGTGTGCCTTCGCCGGATTGTAGAAGCCAGATGCTGTCGTCTATGATACGCGGCGAGTGGGGCATGGCAAGGCCGTCGACAAGTGTTTCTCCTGTTTTTACGTCGACTAACACTCCTCCATTCGGCAGGCCCTTTCGCCATCCCTGTGGGGAGCCGGACTCGCCTAGTGCTGTGACCAATGCTGGTGATCCGTCGTCGTCCAAGGCCATGCCGTTCAGATGGCAGCAGTCTCCAGGGATGAGTTCCGTAATGAATGGTGGCTGCCATACCGGAACGAAACTGTGCGTGGTATCGATTCTGGCGATGCACGAAAATAGCGTGTTTACGGCGAGTATTCCCTTGTCTGAAAACGATAGGTCGTGAATGTCCAGATGCCCGGTATTGAAGCTCGCTCTGGGAATGTAGAGTGAATCATAGGTGTCCGGTTTGGTGGGATACCTCGGTGCCAGATCGGGTGAGTTCGCAAGAATTTCGACGCGGTTCCTGGTGGCCACTCCCAGCAGGTGGTTCGATACGGCAATACCCATCGGCCTGTCGAACGTTCGAAGGTACTGATGGAAGCCGGTGCCGTCCGACTTTGGACTGAGTAGAATAAGTTTCCCTGCTTGATAGGTACTCAGCGCGAGAGAGCAATCGAGCGTGGAAAAAAGTTCGGCGATTGCTGGAGAGAAACGGCAGCTGAATGGTGGCAGCGATGCAGATGCGGTGGCCATGACCTGACGGGGCTATGCTAGAGCTTCAGCTCAAATACCAGCCGCATGTATCTCTGTTGGCTGCCCGCTGCGATGATCGTATC
Organism: Verrucomicrobiota bacterium; assembly: GCA_027618625.1. Taxonomy (GTDB): domain Bacteria; phylum Verrucomicrobiota; class Verrucomicrobiia; order Verrucomicrobiales; family DEV007; genus JAGROY01. Next base: position 3,900 of record JAQCER010000265.1, on the reverse strand, counting down.
AATGAACGTCGCGGTCTTTACGTCGTCGCCCGGAACGAGATCGTTGATCACTGGGGTGACGATCGTTGGGTTGTTGAACTGCGGAGAGTCGCTGAATTCGGCGAATACCAGAAGTGCGGGATCGTCCCGAATCCCAACGGTTTGCACGAGCACCCCGTTAAGATTGATGATTGGGTTAATCACGGGAAAGAAGCTGCGGAAACGTGGATTGGTACGTAGCCCGAACTCGACCAGATTCGACCTTCCGTCGCCATCGGGATCTGCCTCTAAAGTCGCAAGTGCGACGTCAGCAGCCGATGGGAAGTGAAGTTTCTGCCAGGCGGAAAAACCTGACTGGCGGCCGGGATCGGTGTTTTCGAAGTATCGGAGCAGCCCGTCGTAGTATCCCTCGCCTACCACCAGATCGACATCTCCGTCGCCATCCAGATCGGCAAGCGCCGGGTCGCTCAGGCTTCCCACATCGATATCGTCGAACGGGTTTGCGGCACCCGTTCGGGCAGTGAATCTGGGTATCCGGGACGTGCCGGCGTTCTCAAAGTAATAGAGGACTCCTTCGTAACAACCGCTGACCATATCGAGATCACCGTCGCGGTCCAAATCTGCCAGCGCCGGAACGGAAAAGCTGTCTAATCCAACCGTCAGGCGGTTGAACGGATTGAGGGCTCCTGTGCGCTCAGTAAAGGTGGGGGCTATCCGATTTCCGGTGTTTTGAAAGTAACGGAAGTCGCCGTCTCGGGTGCCGATGATCATGTCAATGTCCCCGTCGCCATCGAGGTCGACCAGTACGGGCATCGGCACTTCTGGAAGGGGCAAACGATTGACCGGACTCAGCAGCCCTAAGCGTTGGACAAGGAAAGGGGAATGCTTCGAGCCTTCGTTCCGAAAGTAGTTGAGTGTTGGTGTTTCGTACTTCGTGTACTCGCCTATGATGGCATCCAGATCGCCATCGTTGTCGAGGTCGGCAAAGGCGGGCCGGCTGAAATCGCCGACGTCGATTCCGTCGAACGGATTGGAATCGCCCGGGCGGAACAGGAAATTTGGCGGAGTTCGCGGACTTGCAGTATTTTCGAAATAGTCAATTAGCCCGACATCATCGCCGACCATGACGTCGATATCGCCGTCGCCATCGACATCTGCTAAAGTCGGTGATGGTGTATAGAAAAAATCTGGCACCAGGCATCGAATGGATTGTCTGCTCCATTACGTTGTTCGAAAGCTGCCTGGGCATCGGCACTCTCTATCATTGTCACCATGGGTGCGCCGACCACCAAAGTCGATGCCATCGCCGGTCGAAACTGACTGATGAGTCGCAGTGTCCGACGCAACATTGCCCAGGCGACCCTAAACTTCACTCCAGACAGTTGGCTGGTCACAGCAAGCCGCGAAATCCACATCAGCTGGGCCGCGAGTTTCTTCCTCAGGCGTCTAAAAGTCAGTATTCGTAGTCGCTTCATCTCCTATGCTTCCGGGAAGTGGGTTCCGTTGGCGATAGCTGAGAGCGTAATCCTGCTTCACTGGCCATGACGAGCGAATAGTTGCGCGTGTAAGTGGAAATTATCCCTCGAAATCAGTGCTTTTGCTTGCATGGATCCTCGTGCCGGATTCCTGATTGGTGAGGATCGCAGGGAATTCGATGCCGGGGGCGGCCGGTCTGTCCACGGCCTCGACCAAGTCTGCGGTGCGCCACTTGATGGCAGTGATGCGATCTTCTGGATCGACTACCCAGGTAGAGCGATCCGCCAGGACGATCACTGTTCCGTCCGGCGCTGCGACGGCAATACTGGCGAGGCGCGTGGGGGCAGGTAAGGCTGCATTCTTTACCTCGGCGCTTGGCGATTGGCATGCGACCAGCGCCATCATTACCGAGGCAGCGGTAGCGGTGGTGAGCAGCAGATGCAGAACCTTCATGAGCAGGCCTAAATGGTCATCGCGGAGTAACCGCCGTCGACGATGAGTTCTGCGCCGGTCATGAACGAGCCTGCGTCCGATGCCAGCAGCAGCGTGGCACCGATGAGTTCGTTGGAGTTGCCGAAGCGATTCATTGGCGTGTGGCGCATGATGTTTGCCACGCGGTCTTCTGTCAGGACTTTGCGATTCTGCTCAGCTGGAAAGAATCCCGGCACGATGGTATTCACGCGGATGCCGCGTTCGGCCCATTCGCGGGCGAGGTTTCTGCTCAGATTGTGCACGGCGGCTTTCGTCATCGAGTAGGTGAACACCCGGGACAGCGGCAGCAGGCCGGACATCGAGCCGACGTTGATGATCGAACCCTTACGGTTCTGGTCGCAAAAATATTTACCAAAGATCTGACAGGCGAGCATCACGGCCTTGGTATTGATTGCGAAAATGCGATCGTATTCTTCTTCGGGAATCTCCAGAAAAGGTGTTGCAGCATTGACTCCAGCGCCGTTTACGAGGATGTCGACTTTGCCTGATTTTTTCAGAACGGTATCCAGTACCGAACGTAATCCATCACCGTTGCTCACATCCGCCTGAACAAAATATCCAGAACCGCCGACAGCCGCAATCTTCTCCAGTCGAGCGGTCGCTTTGTCCGCACTGCGGCCTACGAGCACGACCTCGGCACCAGCGGCAGCCATGCCTTCAGCCATGGCACCACAGAGTTCGCCAGTTCCGCCGACAACAACTGCAGTCTTCTCCTGCAGGCCAAAAAGTGAATTCAGATAATCCATGGTGAAACTCTGGAACGCATCGCGGCGGATGGCAACCTCCGGTTTCTCGAGGGGCGGATTAAACAATCAGCGCGATCTGAACTCCCGGCCCGTGTACACCTTCGATGAGGATTCCCTCCACATCTGCCGTTTTCGATGGTCCAGTTACCCAGATAGTGTTCGGGTCGTCGCCGAGGGCTGCAATGGCTTCGCCCAAGGTGCGGTGAATAGACCCTGACTCGATGACTGCGACATGCACCCAAGGCGTCAGCGCGCCAAGGCGACAGGACGTATCTCGATCGTTGAGAATAATGGATCCTGACTCGGCGATGGCTCCTGTCGCCCGAGTAATGCCAAACTTGTAGTCATCGTAACGGGCTTCGTCGAAGCGCGATGAAAACGTAGTGCTTGGCAGGAGTTTCTCGCCGATCGCTTGAGCAAGTTCCGGCGCGCAGTAGCCGTGCAAGTGTCGACCTTCCTCCAGGTAGCGTGCGACCTCGTCAACCGAACGCATGACGACGCCATTGACGGCTCTCATGTTGGCGGAAAAGCAGTCGACGAGTGATGCTTGAGCAAGTTTGCCTGTCGCGACGACTTCGGAGTCCTCCCATGGAGGGTAGGGTGCCTTGTCCTTGCGTGCAGCCAGGGCCGCTCTGACGTTGTCCATGACGGTTCTCATTCGCCGGACTTGGTATGCAGTTTCATCCACTTGCGAAACTTGCCACCGCGCCACTCGGGCAATGTGCGCTGCCGAAGCCATGTGCCGAGACCGGGAACTGGTAACTTTGCGGAATCGGGAACGAAGTTCGAGACCGCTCCGCCGCGCATCGCCATTCGCCATAGTCCTGGGTGTGTTGCCAGTTTCGCGAAAGGTTGCGTCGGCAATGCTCCGGGCGACGGAACGTTCTCACGGTGGGCCTTGTTGCGGAGTTTCAGCAGCAAATCGGGAATCGGGATGTCGACCGGGCAGACTTCATTGCATGCGCCGCAGAGGCTCGATGCCTTGGGCAGATCTGCGTAGTCTGCAAATTTCTCGCCGACCAGCAATGGGCTTAGTACTGCTCCGATCGGTCCACCATACACATGCCGATAGGCATGGCCGCTGGCTTGCCGGTAGACCGGGCAGACGTTCTGACATGCGCCGCAACGAATGCAGCGAAGGATCTCACGATAGTCGGATCCGAGAGTCTGAGACCGCCCATTGTCGAGAAAGATGACGTGCATCTCC
>JAQCER010000264.1 GCA_027618625.1 Verrucomicrobiota bacterium | reverse complement strand
CCCGCCCCTACCAGCCCGTCGGCTACTATCGACATCTCAATTTCCCGACCAGGGAGTACGCAGCGGACGCCGACGATCATCAATGGCGGCGTGGACTCTACGTGCACTGGCAGCGACAGTATCTCCATCCAATGCTCAAAGCCATGGACGCACCCAGCCGCGAAGAATGCACCGCACAGCGCCCACGCTCGAACACTCCCGCAGCGGCGCTTGTCTTGCTCAATGACCCCACGTTTGTCGAGGCCGCCCGCGTCTTTGCTTCGCGCATCATTCAGCAGGGAGGCGACACCGCTGCGACACGCCTCGACTTTGCATTTCGCAAGGCACTCAGTCGCAAGCCAGACACGGGCGAACATCACCTGCTGGAAGCATTGCTCGCCGAAGCGCACCGCGACTTTACCGAACACCCAGGTTCAGCAGTTGACCTGCTCAGCACCGGCATCGCGCCAATAGCCGGACACATAGAGCCTGTCGAACTGGCATCATGGACCGCCGTCGCACGCGTCATTCTGAACCTCGCTGAAACTATCACCCGCAACTGATTGCTTTCAATGGAAACTACCATCGCACGCCTCATGCAACGCCGAACGTTCCTGGGCCGGACCAGCTTGGGACTTGGCTCTGCGGCACTGATGAACCTGCTCAGTCGTGATGTCAGGGCATCAACGTCCGGGGCTGGACCGCCACATCTGACCGCAAAGGCAAAGCGGGTGATCTTCCTGTGCATGGCGGGCGGCCCATCGCACCTGGAGACATTCGACTATAAGCCAAAACTCGATGAACTGAACGGGCAACCGATGCCCACTTCGTTCACCGAGGGCCAACCGATCGCCCAACTACGGGGCCAGGAACTCAAGGTGCAGGGGCACCTGACAAAGTTTCAGCATTACGGTCAAAGTGGTCAGGTCATCAGCGATTTTTTGCCTCACACGGCGAAGCTTGCCGACGACATCGCCGTCATCCGCTCGATGGTGACCGAACAGATCAATCACGATCCCGCACACACATTCATGAACACCGGTACCGTGATCAGCGGTCGCCCGTCGATGGGATCATGGGTCAACTACGGGCTTGGCTCCGAGACCGAAAATCTGCCGGGCTTCGTTGTTCTCACCAGCGTCGGCGGACGCAATCCGCAGCCGATCGCCTCGCGTCAGTGGGCGTCAGGCTTTTTGCCCAGTCGCTATCAGGGGGTCGAGTTCAATGCGTCAGGCGACCCGGTGCACTATGTCCGCAGCCCTGCTGGCGTATCCGATGCCCAACAGGTAGCCCTGGTCAGAACCATCGGCAAGCTGGACCGCATGCGCAATGTACTCGTCTCAAATCCAGAGATCGATACCCGCATCGCAGCTTACGAAATGGCATTCCGCATGCAGACGTCAGTGCCGGAACTCGTAGACATCTCCGACGAACCGCAACATGTGCTCGACCTCTACGGAGCGCAGCCGGGCGATGGCTCGTACGCGTCTAATTGCCTGCTCGCCCGGCGCCTCGCCGAGCGCGGCGTCCGTTTTATCCACCTCTACCATCGCGGCTGGGATCACCACGGAGACTTGCAGAAATACATGAACATCTGCTGCGGCCTCACAGACCGACCTACATGGGCGCTCATCACCGATCTCAAGCAACGCGGCCTGCTCGACGACACACTCGTCATCTGGGGTGGTGAATTCGGACGCACCCCGATGTTTCAGGGCAAAGGCGGACCCGGACGCGACCATCACATCAAAGGTTTTTCCATGTGGATGGCGGGCGGCGGCATCAAAGGCGGCACCTCCCACGGAGCGACCGACGAACTCGGCTACCACTCCATAGAAGACATCGTCCACGTCCGCGACCTCCACGCCACCATGCTCCACCAGCTCGGCATCCAGCACGACAAATTCACTGTCCCCTACCAGGGACTCGACATGAAACTCACCGGAGTCGAGCACGCAAGTGTCGTAAAGAAGATTCTCCTATAGTGAGTGCCCCGCAGGAATCTGATTTTGATCTTATGACTCTTATGACTCTTATGACTGCTTCCTGCTTCGGAGGAAAATAGAACCGGACAAGGCAAAGTTGCAGGTGGGAAACCGGACGCCTATTGGCAAACCGTGGCAAACCGTGGCAAACCGTGGCAAACCGTGGCAAACCGTGGCAAAACGTGGCAAAACGTGGCGGAGGTGGCAAAGGCTTTGCGCCTGTGCGTTTGGCAATATTGGCTCAGCGGTCGAATTCGCGATCGACAGCAATCGATTATTTACGAAGTGCCGATCTCTTGCTTAGGATCGGAGAAATGAAATCTTTAAATATTGGAATCATCGGTTACGGATGGGTCGCCGGAGCGCACATCGAAGCGATCAATGCAACCTCGCGTGCGCAAGTGGTGGCTGTCACCTCGTCGCGAGCGCTTGACAGCGCAGAATTGAGCGCCAAGCACGGCGGCAAAATCGACACCTACACAAATCTGGCAGAGATGCTGGCGCGCGATGACATTGACGCGGTCTCGATCTGTAGCTACCCCAACCAACACCGCGACCACGCGGTCGCCGCCGCTGCTGCGGGCAAGCACCTGATCATTGAGAAGCCCCTGGCCCTGTCTTTGGAACATTGTCAGGATATTGCCGCTGCCGTAAAGAGCGCTGGCGTCCACGCCTGCGTGTGTTTTGAGTGCCGCTTCTCCAGCCAGTTCACCGCGACCAAGGCAGTGATCGATCAAGGACTCCTGGGAGACGTTCACTACGGCGAGATCGACTACTACCATGGCATAGGCCCGTGGTACGGTCAGTTCCGCTGGAACACGACGAAGGAAAATGGCGGCAGCAGTCTGCTCTCGGCTGGTTGCCATGCCATGGATGCCCTTCTGCTCTGCATGGCCGGTGATGTGGAGTCTGTCACCAGCACGGCTACGGGCTCTCGCAATGCCACCTTTGCGCAATACGAGTATCCCACGACCAGCGTCAGTATCATTCGCTTTGAGGACGGACGTGTGGGCAAAGTCGCATCGGTCATTGACTGCCTTCAGCCTTACTACTTTCACACGCACCTGGTGGGCAGTGAAGGCAGCCTGCTCGACGACAAGTTCCACTCATCGAAGCTGGGAACAGACAAGGCTGCGTGGAGCAAGCTGTCGATGAAGATGCTCGATTCCGGTGACGTCTCCGATCATCCGTATCAGACTCAGTTCGAGGCCTTCTTTGCGGCGCTTGAAGACGACCGAGAAATGGAGCTCACCAGCCTCGACGATGCCATGCGCAGCTTTGAGGTCATCTTTGCCGCCGACCTTTCAGCAAAAGAGAATCGGACGGTAACGATCGCCGAGCTCCGGGAATGACCCCTCAAACATGAAGAAACACCTGCTTTCCTTCGTCGTAGCCCTGGCGGCAATCTCACCATTTTCTACGATCGCGGCGGAGCGCATCCAGAAGTCAGATCGCTACCCGCAATACTGGGAGTACGGCGGCAAGCCCATCCTGCTGCTGGGAGGATCTGTCGAGGACAATCTCTTCCAGATTCCTGATCTTATCGAACAGCTGGATCTGCTGAAGAAGGCGGGCGGCAACTACGTGCGCAATACAATGTCGTGCCGCGACGAAGGCAACGTATGGCCATTTGCAAAGAACGAGACGGGTGACAAGTTCGACCTCAACCAGTGGAATTCCGAATACTGGAACCGCTTCTCCAAGTTTCTTGATGAAACGGAGAAGCGTGACATCATCGTGCAGATCGAAGTGTGGGCTACCTTTGATTTTTATCGCGATATCTGGGAACGGAATCCGTTCAACCCTGACAATAACATCAACTACACGGCAGAAGAAACCGGGCTGCCGACCAAAGTGGATTCTCATCCTACTAAGACGGAGAACAATTTCTTCTGGTCCGTACCCGGGGAGCGCAATCAGGAGAATGTCCTGACATGGCAACAAGCCTTCGTAGACAAGCTGCTGTCGATTTCGCTGCCTCACGGCAACGTCCTCTACTGCATGGACAATGAGACATCCGTCACTCCCGAATGGGGATGGTCCTGGTCACGGCACATCCGCGCCGCAGCGCAGAAACAAGGCTTTCACGTGGAGACCACGGAAATGTGGGATCCCTGGGATCTGGCGAACCCCATGCATAATGCGACGTTCGATCACGAAAATATTTACAGCTTCGTCGAGGTGTCACAGAACAACCACCAGAAGGGGCAGGCACACTGGGACAACGCGCAAAAGCAACGTGCGCGAATTGCAGCTGCCTTCCGACCTTTGAACAATGTAAAGATCTACGGTGCCGACCGTGGCCGATACGGGAGCGATCGCGATGGTATCGAGCGGTTTTGCAGAAATGTGTTTGGCGGCATGGCTTCGGCGCGATTTCACCGACCAGATTCTGGGCTTGGGCTCAGCTTGAAGGCCCAGGCGGTGATCCAAAGCATGCGAGTGGTGACCGATGCCATGGATCTGGTCGCCTGCGCACCTCACAATGACCTACTGGGCGAGCGGGACGACAACGAAGCCTATTGCTTTGCAAATCCGGGCACCGAAGCAGCGGTTTTCTTTACCGACGGAGGTTCCGTCACCCTGGATGTTTCGAAATTCGACGAGGACGAGTCGGTAGAAGTCCGCTGGCTTCCGGTTCTCGACAGCGAGTGGAAACCCATGCGCAGCATTTCTCTTGAACCAGTGCATCCGCAACTCGAACTCACTGCTCCCGGGAAAGGATACTGGGTCGCTCTTGTGCAGGGAAAAGATTGATCTTCATGTTAGTCATCGCCACTCACAACTCACACAAAACGGATGAGATCCGTGCCATGCTCAGCGATGTCGCGAAATCGGTCACTGACCTCACGCAGTTTCCAGGCATTCCTCCCGCCGACGAAACGGGCACCACGTTCGTCGCCAATGCGACGATTAAGGCACTCGCTGCCTGCGATGCCCTACCGAAGGACTCATGGGTGCTCGCCGATGACTCAGGCCTGGAGGTGGACGCACTGAATGGCGCGCCCGGGATCTACTCTGCGCGTTATAGTGGTGAGCATGCGACCGATGCGACCAATCGGGTAAAGCTGCTATCAGAACTCGGCGCTACGGGTGCGCGCGGCAAGGAACGCAGCGCCCGCTTCCGGTGCGTTCTGGTGCTGGCGCGGAATGGCGAGGTTGTTGCCAGTTGCGATGGCAGTGTCGAGGGCATCATCACCAACGAAGGAAAAGGCGGCGGCGGCTTTGGCTACGATCCACTCTTCGTTCCGGAAGGTCACTGCGCTACTTTTGCCGAACTTTCTGCCGAAGTGAAAAACTCGCTTAGCCACCGGGCACGCGCGGTCGAAGCGCTGCGACAAGTGATCACAAAACAACGATTGATCCTCACGTAAGTTACCGATGGCCTGCCTTCTGGTTCTATCCAACTTTCCTGACAATGACACAGCGAAGGCTGCAGCGACCGCATTGGTCGAAGAGCAACTCGCCGCATGTGTCAATCTGCTGCCTGGTGTGACTTCCATCTACCGGTGGAAAGGAAACACCGAGTGCGCGAACGAGGTTACTGCGCTCATCAAAACAACTGACGACGCCTTCCCAAAACTCCAGGCGCGCCTGCTTGAACTCCACCCATACGAAGTCCCGGAAATCATCGCTCTGCCGATCGAAGCGGGACTGGAAAGCTACCTCAGTTGGGTAAAGGACGGATCGACACTTACTGGGGATGAGCGGAGATCTCTGAAGTGAAGGGCTTTTCAGTTGCAGAACACTTTATTATTCCAAGACGGAGTTTCCATCGTTCCATCACGCTGGATGTTTCGAAATTCCACGAGGACTAGCCTGGATTATTCATGAGCGATCTACTGCGACTTGCAA
>JAQCER010000263.1 GCA_027618625.1 Verrucomicrobiota bacterium | reverse complement strand
TCTCTGTCGACACTGAATGTTGCAAGTTCGGGCCCTCCTTTGATTCCAAATTGATAAAGGCCGGGCTCAAGCGTTTGCGTATACCGAACGTTGCGATCCGATACCTGCATCTCGATTGGTTCGCCGGCTGGGAGTTGTAGTGTGAGGATATCATCGCCGTTCAATGGAACCTGCTCATCGATCTCAAAGTCAATGGGATCCCCTGGATTGAGATTGCGCGCGACCATGCTGGGATCGACAAGATACCACAGCCACTCGTGCACCATGGCGACGTAGGACAGGAGCAGCGGCATATTGCTCCAGGATGCGCCGAGCGGCACAGACTGCACGATGACCCTGCCGTTGCCAAGCTGGCGTTCGATTGCCAGCGGGCTGCCATTGTCGAGTTGCAGTAGAACCGAGAGATCGCGAGGCATGGCTCCAGCGAAAGGAAACCGCCGGTAGATATGTGCGCGATCGATATCCAGCTTATTGGTATCGGCGAGTAGGAGTGTTGCCGGGTGAGGCTGCGTCGGCGGGGAAACCATGTCGAATTCCTTGCGCTCGCCGGCATCGCCCTCTGCTGGGGCGATCTCAATGGGAGCAAGCCCCGCTCCTTTCGCGAACAGGGAGGAATTGAACCAGTCCGGTTTCATTTGGTTCCCAAGGCTGATCCAGAGCCCTCCGCCTGCGCGGACAAATGAGGTCAGCTGGGTGATGGCTTCGTTACTGACTGGTGGAATATTCGCCAGAATGATCACCTTGTAAGGAGAGAAATCTGTGGCGCCCAGTGCGCTGGCATTGATCAGTGTGGAATCGAACGGCGTCGCAACGTTCTGGCCGCCATCATCGTCCGTAAAGCCGCCAAGTGCGGCCAAAAGGAAAGCGCTGTCCGTCTCCAGTGGATCGTCGGATGGTGCTCCCTCAACGATCAGGACAGGGATTCCCGAGGCGACCTCGATGATCGCAGTCGCCTCGTCGTCGACTTTGAGCACATCGTTACCATCCATTCTGCACGTAACCCGGAACAATCCCGGCTTTGGGAAATTGTGTTCCAGGCCCACTGTGGAATCGGCACCGGGAGCGATGGAGGGCACCGTGACCACGCCGATCTCTTCGTCATTGACCAGCCAGTGGAGAATGGCTGTGCCACTGTCTTTGGTGCCAAAGTTAGTCACGGTCGCACGGAACATTACCGGCTCCATGGCGGCGACCACTTCCCGGGCGAGCTCGACCTTTTGCACCACCAGGTTCGAAGGATCGATCGTTTCAGTCGCAGGTGGCCAGATTCGGATTTCGCTGCCTTCAGGATACTCCTTGAGCTTGTCTTGAGCGGCGCTCCAACGACTGGTCATGTCAGGGGTCCAGCCATAAGCCTGGCCATCGGTAATCACAAAGATGTGGCGAGAGAGCCCTTGCTTCGTGGGTGCGGCGGCGAGAGCAGTCTCAATCGCGGCGGGGAGATCGGCGCTGGCGAGTGTGGGTTTGCGCTCTTTTAAAGATTCTGCAAGTGCTTTCCTGCTGGAGCTATCTGCCTGCACCGCAATTTCTGACAGCCACCCAGGGGCAGCACCCGCGATCAGGACTCGCAAGTGGTCCGTGCCGTCGACGTCCAGCTCAGAAAACAGATTTAGCAACCCTTCCTGCTGGAGTTCATAGATCGTTTTCGTTCCGTCGAGCGCGGACGTGGACATGGATTCATCGACGATGACGATGAGGTCCCTGGGTTCGTGTCCACCCAGCCATCCGATGGGAACAGAAGGGCGGGAGATCGCGAATATCAACGCCACCAGTGCCAGCACCCGCAGCGCGAGCAGGAGGATGTCGCGAAGTCGCCAGCTGCGTTTGGCTTTCTGTTTGGCCGCGATCAGGAACTGCATGGCCCCCCAATTTACCACCTGCTTGCGACGTCGCGCCAGCAGGTGAACGATGACGGGAAGGGCGGCCAGTGGAAGGCCAAAGAGGATGGCTGGGAAAAACATGGCGGCGATTTTTCTATCTGCGGAAGGCTCCTTTCGCTTTTGCGGTGCGTTCCCTTAAATACAGGGCCAGTCGTTCTCCCAGTGGCTCGCCCGTATTCAATGGGACGTAGTCGCAGCCCGATTGCAGGCAAACCTTCTTCAAGCGTTCAAGAAACAATTTGATGCTCGCCAGGTATTCATTGCGGATGAGCGCAGGATCAAGATCGACGTGGTAACCCTCGACCTCCATACACTGAAAGCGCGAGCCATTTCGAAACGAAAAGTCCAGTTCCTCAGGAGCCATTGTGTGCATCAGGATAACCTGGTGTCCGCGGGAGCGAATCAGTTTCAACGTTTTCAAAAAAGCATCGAGATCAACGAAGCAATCCGAGAAGATCATGAACAATCCCCGGCGATTCATGCGTCGAACCATCTCGTCGAGAGTTCGTGGCAGGACAGTATCGTGTGCGGCATCGGCACCGCTGAGTGCGCTGAGCAGTGTGTAGAAGTGCGCAGGAGAAGAGCGCGATGGAATGAAACGAGGTTCCGTGAGCGACGAAACGGCCAGTCCTACCGGGTCGCGTTGACTCAGCAACAATCTGGCGAAACTCGCACATGCAGCCCTGGCATAGGTGAACTTCGACTTCGTGCTCATGCTGAAATTCATCGAGCCGCTGCCATCAAGCACGAGCAGGGTATTCAAATTGGTCTCTTCTTCGAACTGTTTGATGTAATAACGGTCGCTCTTCGCAAACACTTTCCAGTCCAGCAATCGCACCTCATCGCCAGGACTGTAGGCGCGATGCTCGGCGAATTCCGTGCAGCCGCCCTTCATCCGAGAGCGGTGTTGTCCCGATAGATAGCCGTCGACAATCTGGGTCGAAACCAGCTCAAGATTCTCAAGAGGAGCCTGATCTTCTGGATCGACGAGTCCCCCGTAGAGAGATGTATGTGTGCTGCGGCGTGACACCAGATGGTTCTATTCGGGTTTACTTTGGTATCGCAGGTGGGGTAGCGGCCGATCGTCCAGATCCCGCCATAAGGTGAATAACGATGTCGTCGGAGGTGAGCCCGGACGCTTCGGCATTAAACGTCGGCATGATCCGGTGCCTGAGAACAGGAAGTGCGGATGCTGCGATGTCCGCAGTTGTAACATGATGACGGCCATCATCGCCGGCCCGCGCTTTGGCAGCCATAATCAGGTAGATCGTGGCCCGCGGCCCGGCTCCCCAGGCGATGTTGTCGATGACGTATTCCGTCGCCCCAGCCTCCTTCGGTCGTGTGCGCCTGACAAGATCGGTGGCAAATTCATAGGCCTGATCGCCTACCACCACGCCCCGCACTACTTGTTGGAATCCCAGCGTTTGGGTGGCATCGAGCACGGACTGAATGTTGATTGGCTGCGCACGGGTCACCCGACGGGCAATCTCGATTTCGTCTGGTGCCGTCGGATACCCTAACAGAATCTTAAACATGAAGCGGTCGAGCTGTGCCTCGGGCAGGGGATACGTGCCCTCTTGCTCGATCGGATTCTGGGTGGCGAGAACCAGAAACGGATCAGGAAGTTGATATGTAGTGCCTGCGACCGTCAGTTGGTGCTCCTCCATCGCTTCCAAAAGGGCGCTTTGAGTCTTCGGAGGCGTCCGGTTGATTTCGTCCGCTAGGATCACGTTGCCAAACAACGGGCCGGGAATGAAACGGAAGACGCGCTTGCCCGTCGTGTGATCTTCTTCAAGAACGTCCGTTCCGGTAATGTCCGCTGGCATCAAGTCCGGCGTGAACTGGATGCGCTTGAAGCTCAGTCGCAGAACCGATGCCAATGTCGAGATCAGCTTCGTCTTCGCCAGCCCAGGCACCCCTTCAAGAATGCAGTGACCGCGACAGATAAGGGCCATCATCAGTTGCTCAATCACATCGTCCAGACCAACGATCACTTGTGACATCTCCTTCTTCAGCAATGTATAGTGCTGGTGGAGTTCTTGAATGATCTCTACCTCTCAACCGCCAAGGTCGTGTTTTTCAGGCATTGCGCAGTGTCAGATGGGCAAGTCCACGTGTCAAGCGAACCCGACATTTTAGAGTGCATGCTCGACGCAAAGAAAGTCGCTGCTCAACACAACAAAATGCGATGCCTTGTCGCTTCCTCCAGGTGGATCGATGTAGTGGCGACTTTCAGTCGCCATCGTGACATTCGCCCCAGGGATGCAGCACTGCCATGGTGGCTCCCCATGACCCGGATGCTCCATCTGCCGGGCGATGGCTGGCGACGGAGGGCAGGCGATCGAGTAGTTTGACTACGCCGAGGCGCAGTGCTCCGGTGCCTTTGCCATGGATAACTCGGACTTCAAGAATGCCGCGCTTTCGGCACTCGCGGAAGTATTCGGGCAGCAGGACACCGAGATCTTTTGGATTAAAATAGTGAAGGTCGAGTTCTGAAGTGATCGGAATTTCGACAGATTCGGGTTCGAATGGCGCGTTCTCTTCGCTCATCATTTTGCAGCCCGGTTGGCAAAGTAGGGGCTCCGGTCGGGCTCTATCAATGCGCCTATGTTGTGCTGCCACAGTTGGAAATCGGCAATGATGTGGCGTAACAATACGAGTGATGCAACGGCATCGTAGAGCGCATCGTGCCAGCGGCGATCCGGGCAGAGGTTGTCCACTTCGGATTTGAGCCCTGACATGAGTACCAAGTTCTCCAGCGAATGGCTGGGCGCGTCCGGCCAGGCTGCGTGAGCTACCTTCAGGGTATCGACCCACGGGCCGAATCCGTGAAAGGGAAAGGCGCGCAGGAACCGCTTTTCCGTGCCGGAGCCGTGGGCAACGACAACTCGATCAGCCAGGGCTATTTTAACGGTAGGCCAGAGGGCTGTGAACGTGGGCGCGTCCCGAATGTCTTCGTCGCGGATTCCGTGTACTTTGCGGGCACTCCAGGTGATCGATTGATCGGCTCTCAGGTAGCTGCAGAAAAGGGATTCTCTGTTGAGATCTTGTCCATCCATGGTCGCCAAGCCGATTTGCACCGGCACGTCCGTCTTCCCTGGTTGGGCTCCGGCCGATTCGAAATCGATGGCAGTGAAGGTGGTGCTGGATACGTTCATTGTGAAGCGACAGAGTCCAGCAATGTCGCTAAGCAAAATAGGGGAGGCGAATCGAGTTCAGAGCGGTAATCGGTCATCGGTCATCGGCGAATTAGAAGATCATGCCTCTTCAATGGTGCCTTTGCAATCCTGCAAGACAGCAATCCTGCCATGGGCGACACTGTTTGCCATTTGAACCTTCGTCAAATAGTCGAAGCAACAAGCAACGATCATAACATCGTTAGATAACGAGTATCGTCGCTTGTCGCCTTGGTCGGGCCTTGCAGCCGCATGCAAAGGTCAGGCAATCTCACCAGCGGTCAGGGTGCCCAGGTTTCCCTGAGGAATCCAATGAAATTCCCATGCAGAATTCCCGCAACGTCGTCTGTGGAGTATCCTCGCGCAGAAAGTTTGTCGTGAAGCAGCGCGATGTCTGCAATGGTATCTACTTCCAAGGGGGATTGTTCTTTGCCAAATCCTCCGTCGAGGTCCGAGCCGATCCCGCAATGTCGGGAAGAGCCGGCGAGCTGGCAGATGTGATCGATATGGTCGATCAGGACATCGAGGGTGGCACCCGTAGAGGATGGCGTCGACACGCCGCGCTCCCAGCCGGCAACGATCATCCACGCGTCCATGACTGCGCCGATTACAGCATTGCGCTCAAAGAGCACCTTGAGTTGTTCGTCGCTGAACTGGCGATTGTGCGGCACGAGTTCCCTGCAGTTCGAATGGCTGGCCCAAATGGGGCCGTGGTAGATGTCAAGCGCTTCCCAAAAGCAATCGTCACAGAGGTGTGTGACATCGAGG
>JAQCER010000262.1 GCA_027618625.1 Verrucomicrobiota bacterium | reverse complement strand
TATCGAAAAGATATGAAATCTGCCCAACTCAAACTTCTCAGCAACCTCTGCTTCTTTTTCGGATTCGCCTCCATCGCAGGATCAATCGCGATCTGGTATTTTACAGGGGGGTCGGATCCCGAAAACCAAGCCCATGCAGAGCGTTTCGGTATCTTCGTCGGTCTGTGGGCTCCGACTTTCTTTATCTTGTCGAATCGCTTCGATCGCTACTCGGAACAAAAGGCGTAGTTTTGGGCTGTTCTACAGCCGCACGGATTTATTGGAATCGATTCTTAGGCTTATTAGTCGGCGTGCTGTCAATCTTGCAGTCAAACACCGCCACTGCGGCCCTCAGTCCTCCGTTCGATTTACCGGGCACTGAGAGTCAAGGTCGAGTCCTTCAAACTCAGCAAACAACGCCTTCAGCGAATAGTCTATTGCAAAAAGTGCTGGGCACTCGTTAACCAGCAGATCGTACCTCCTACATTTCAACAGGTCTCTGCTGACTCGAGACTCGAGTATTCTGCAACCTGCACGGTTCCGTGAATACCCGTCTCAGCTAAGCGTGAATGCTCGGCCAATTACTCACCGACAACAGTGACACGGCACCCGAACTCCGGGAACCTGCCAGAACCGCCGACTTCGTCATAGGCGACTTTCGGATTCGAACCCATAGCAGCAGTTCTCAATCATCAAACGCTAGGTCGCAAGTCTTGTGTCTTGCCTGGCCTCGGTCTGATAGCCCCGTGCCCCACTGGCTGATACTTCCTCGCTGAGCAGAGGGATCGGATTCAGGTGGCTGACCTTGCACTCTAACTAACGAAACCGCCAGGTGTCGATCGACGTATCTGGTTGCTAAGCTAAGGCAACCATTCCGCTTCCATGACAGAAATCACCACCAGTCTTCGCCGCTACCTGAATGAGATCGGGTCGATCCCGCTACTAAATGCCAGCGAGGAAAGTCGGCTCGGCAGCCTCGTGACAAAGGGTGACCCTGACGCGAGCGATTACCTCGCCAGCTCGAATCTTAGGTTGGTGGTCACGATAGCGCGGGACTACGAGGGATATGGAGTTTCGATCGACGACCTTGTGGCCGAGGGAAATGTTGGATTGCTGACGGCGGCAAAGCGGTTCAATCCGGACAAGGGTGCGAAGTTCAGCACCTACGCTGGTTTCTGGATCCGCCAGGCAATCCGTCGCGCAATTGAAAATCAGAGAAGCGCCATCCGCTTGCCTGTAAGCCTGGGTGAGAAAGTCCGCCTGCTGAGCCAGATCGAAACACTGATCGAGGAAGAACTTCACCGTGCACCGACCGTCGACGAGGTAAGCGAAGCTGTCGGTATATCCCGCGAACGTCTATCCGAACTTAGAACCGCTAGAGTGCGTCCGACCTCGCTGGATCTGTCCCTGAACGAAGGAGGAGAGGATTCGCTGGAGTCGATTGTTCCGGATGAGTTCGCAGCAGACGCTGCGGCAGCACTGAGCGACCGCGAGGATCTTGAGTTGATGAGGGTGTGCGTCGCAGAAAGCCTCACTGAACGGGAGCAAATGATCATCTGCCTTCGTTTCGGCCTTGATGGCGGGCCCCGGCAGACACTTGACGAGATCGGCACGCAGATTGGCATCACCCGCGAACGCGTCCGGCAGTTGCAGAACATTGCACTCAAGAAGGTCCGGGAAGCAATGCACCAACGCGATTCAGGAGTAACCTTTCAAAAGACTCGTCGTGAAGGAGGGTTAGCATCTTGCTAGTGATGGGCGAGCAACCACTACGGGAATCGATCGTGTCTGGAAATTCCGGCCCAACCAACACAGCGGCTACCATGTCCGAAACCGCTGATTTTTGCGATCGTGTCAGGGGGGCTCTGCTTGGCCTTCTCATCGGCGATTCGCTCGCAATGCCTGTCCACTGGTATTACAATCGCAGAGCCCTTTATGCCGACTACGGCACCGTCCGCGACTTCACAAGCCCCCACTCCGTTCATCCTGATAGCATTTTCTGGCGTTCTCAATGGGAGGCGCCAAATCCCGAACTCGACATTCTTGGAGAACAACGCCAGTTCTGGGGAATTCGTGGTGTGCATTACCACCAGAATCTCAAGGCAGGAGAAAACACCTTAACAGCGAAACTTGCCATGCAGGTCTGGGAGTCGTTGTATGAATGCGGTGGCTACAATCGCCAGGACTACCTGAAGAGATATTTGGCACTCCTGACGCACCCGCAGCGCCACCGCGACACTTACATTGAAGAGTGCCATCGAGGATTCTTCACAAATCTCGGCCGTGGCCGAAAACCTGAACGTTGCGCGGTAACCGAGAAGCACATCAGCGGGCTCGTCATGATGTTGCCAGTGGCGCTCTACTACGCAGAGAACGAAGATGAAGGACGCGTGCGTGCCATCGAGCACCTAGAAGTTACGCATGCTGGCGACAAGATGCGGGTCGCAGCGGAGGCGATACTTTCGATCCTGTATCCTGTGCTTCGCGGCGTTTCGCTGGCAGAGTCCATTCGTAAGCAATGCGCCACGCAATGCAATCCGCACTTCCGATTCCCCTTTTCGACCTGGATCCGTGAACCAGACGAAAGAATCATCGGCCCAAAGCTGTCGTCGGCATGCTACGTGGAAGACGCAGTTCCAGCAGTCGTCTACCTCGCAGCTAAATATCACGACAGCGCAGAAGCAGGTCTCGTATCAAATACCAACCTCGGCGGCGACAATGTACACCGTGGCGGATTACTCGGGGCGCTACTTGGTGCACAGGATGGTGTGTCGACCTGGCCTGGACGCTGGGTCCAACAACTGGTGGCCTCGCCAGAACTCCTTCACGAAAGGTGATTGCGGCAACAGCACCCGCTAAGGAGCGATGGCAACCAAATGAGTCGGGACAACGTAATGGTGTTCGAAATGACAAAAATTTCCATTTTACCACATGCTTGCTGGGCTTCTGCAGTTGTTGCTGCCTTCGTCATAGGCTCTTCGCGCACGTTCCTGGAATCGAATGCTCCTGCAGGGGACTCCCAGGTGCGCGCGCATTCTGGCGGAGCTGTTGTGATCGCCGAAAATTTGCCCACGCAGTGGCCGGTGAGCATTAGCGGCACAGCGACAACGCCTAGCCGTGATGGCGGACTGATGGCGGACTGATCGCGGACATCTTTGATACTCCACCCGGTGCTGGATTGAAGGATCTCGCACGTCAGGCCATTCGCGATCCCAACCCGATAAAGCGTCGCCTGGCCTTTACCCGACTGTTGGAAGCCCTCAGTCCGGAGAATGCTTTGACGATCCGCGAGCAACTGGTTGAGCTCGGAGCCGACGGGGACCAATGGCGCGATTTCAACTACAGTTGGGGCGCACTTGCAGGAAAGGAAGCATTCTCTTTCGCTGCTGCTTCGGACGAGAGCGATCTGGATGCGACCCTGAGCGGTTGGGCTTCGGCGAGTCCGTCTGAGGCCATCGCCCTGCTGAACGATCTCCCGGAGGAGATGCGGGGCGACCTAGACCGTCTCGCCAACAGCGTTGTGGCCGGGCTAGCAGATCGAGATCGCAATCTGGCCACGGACCTCGTCCTGCGCCTTTCCACAGAGGGAATCGGTGAGGCAGAGAATCTTATTCGAATCGTGGCGGCTGAAGCCCTCCGTGTCGATGGGCCGGAGAATGCTACGCTCTGGTCGGAGCAGATCCCTGACGGATCGCTGAAAGCTGCGGAGATGCGCAGTGTCGCCAGCGATTACGTCAAGCGTGATCCCGAAGCGGCGGCACAGTGGGCGCAGCGCTACGCAAATGACGACTACGCCGTGAGCGTCATCGAGGAAGTGGGCGACAGATGGGCCGAACGCGATCCGGTGAAAGCAGTGGCCTGGCTGGAGGAACTCCCTGAGGGCCGTAGTCAGTCAGTAGGGCTCAGCTCTGCGTTCGGCGACTGGGAAGACCGTGATCCCGCCGCTGCTACAGAGTATCTTTCTGCGATGTTGGAATCCCCCCAGCGCGATTCAGCAATCAGCGGCTTCTCGCGTGGCTATGCGTGGCAGGATCCTCTCGTTGCGATAGCGTGGGCGCTCGATATTTCCGATCCCGCACTCCGGCAGGAATCGGTAACCCGTGCCGAAAAGTCTTCTTCAGGAGAGATCCAAACTCAGCCCGGGAATGGCTCAATTCCAGTGGCCTCCCGGCAGAAGCTCAGCAGGCGATCCTGAACACGAGTGAGAGGCGAGGGTGACCAATCGGGGTAGATCGGCCGCATGAACTCTCGCACCGCAACTAGGACAGAATCTTCCTGATCACATTCATCGGCTCCACCCCCGTAAGCCGCTGATCCAGGCCCTGGTAGCGAAGCGTAAAGATCTCGTGGTTGATGCCGAGGCAGTGGAGGATGGTGGCATTGATCTCGTTGATGTGGATTGGATCGGCGACGGGGTTGTAGGAATATTCATCGGTCTCACCGATTTCGACGCCACCTTTGATGCCACCGCCAGCCATCCACATGCAAAAGTTACGCGGGTGGTGGTCGCGGCCGTAGCTTTCTTTCGTGAGCGTTCCCTGCGAGTAAACCGTGCGGCCGAACTCGCCGCCCCAGACGACGAGGGTGTCGTTGAGCATGCCGCGTTGTTTGAGATCCAGGACGAGTGCAGCGCTGGCCTGGTCGGAATCCATGCATTGGTTGCCGAGTTCCTTTGGAAGGTTGCCATGAGAGTCCCAGCCGCGATGCATGATCTGCACCATGCGTACGCCTCGCTCGACAAGCCTGCGGGCGAGCAGCGCACTGCTGGCGAACGATCCGGGAGTATCGACAGCAGGGCCGTAAAGTTTTTTGGTCGATTCCGGTTCTTTGCTGAGGTCGGCCAGTTCTGGAACGCTGGCCTGCATTCGGTAGGCCATCTCGTACTGGGCAATTCTTGTCTGAATGTCAGGGTCTCCGAATTTCTGAAAGCCTCGAGCGTTCAGCTGCCCGAGAGTGTCCAGCATTGCCCGCCGGTCAGCACGGTCGACACCGGGTGGGTTCTCAAGATAGAGCACCGGATCCTCACCAGGGCGAAGCACCACTCCGCTATGCTTGCCAGGAAGAAATCCGGGGCCCCACATGCGGCTGAACAGCGCCTGCGCCGCGGAATCTTTGGGGAAATTCGGAGTGAGCGCTACGAATGCGGGGAGGTCATTGGTTTCCGCACCAAGACCATACGAGATCCATGAACCCATGCTGGGCTTTCCGGGAACCTCGGAACCGGTCATGACGAACGTGCATGCTGGATCGTGGTTGATCGCTTTGGTGTAGACGGTCTTTACCACTGCGATGTCATCGACGATTTTTGCCGTGTGCGGCAACAACTCGCTGACCCATCTGCCGCAGTTTCCATGCTGGGTGAACTTAAATTTTGTCGGCGCAACGGGGAACCTCCCCTGCCCGCTCGTCATCGTGGTGATTCGCCCTCCCAGGAAATCCTTGGGCAGATCCTTGTCGAACTGTCTAACCAGATCCGGCTTGTAATCCCAGGTGTCGAGCTGGGATGGCCCGCCATTCATGTGCAGGTAGATGACCGACTTTGCTTTCCCTGGAAAATGCGGCAAATCCGGCAGCGCCGGGTGCACCCGTTGCGGCGCGGTCACGCCGTAACTGCGTTGTTGCGATGCCAGCAGTGAAGCCATTGCGATCCCGCCGAGTCGCAATCCGGTGCGGCCAAAAAATTGCCGACGTGTCTGAAGGAGTTCGTGTTCGTAGAGTGGATTCATATGCTGGCAGATCAGTTGCGAACGATTGCTTCGTCCATGTTGAGAATGAGATTACCGACCAGGGTCCAGGCAGCGAGTTCAGCCGTGTCGATGTCGGCAGGTCGCGCAGATTCACCGAAGGTGATCGCCT
>JAQCER010000261.1 GCA_027618625.1 Verrucomicrobiota bacterium | reverse complement strand
ATCGGCGGATCCGGATGAGTCGGCCTGAGCGGGGCGCTTCTCCCCGAAGACTTGAATTCCTCCAGGTTCTGCTTCAACTCCTCGACGATTTCGGGATACTGCGCATGGACGTTGCGCGTCTCACCCGGGTCATCTTCCAGTTGAAACAACTGCCCGGGCAAGTCACCTGAACCATCATCGATCGCATAAGGGCTCAACTGCGGGCGCTCATAGTTGTTTCCACCCGAGCCGCGATGGTCGAGGAATTTCCACGGCCCCTTTCTAATCGCAAGCGCGAGACTGATCGTCTGGTGCAGCGTAAACTCCCGCAGCGGAGAATCCTCCGGTTGCTCACCCTTCAGAACTGGAAGGATGTTGTAGCTGTCTTCAGCCGCGTTGTTCGGTAGATTGGCACCCACGATGTCGGCGCAAGTTGCCATGAGGTCCGTCAGGCACACGGTCTGTCCAGTAGTTGAGTCTCCGGAAATCTGGCCTGGCCAGCGAGCGATCAGTGGCACGCGATGCCCGCCCTCCCATTGATCACGCTTGACTCCACGCCATGGACGGGCGCCATCGTGACCGTGATCGTTTCGCATGTTGATCACGCTGGTGGTTTCCGGACCATTGTCGCTAGTGACGATGACGAGCGTGTTTTCAGCGAAACCATTCTCATCGAGAGCCTTCATGAGTTCACCGACGATGTGATCGAATTCAAAAATGAAATCGCCATGAGGCCCCGCGTTCGTCTTTCCCTTGAATGCATCGGCGGCGAATGATGGCAGATGAACTGCCTGAGCTGAATGAAACAGGAAGAACGGTTTGTCAGGTGTTTTGGCAGCGTGGCTCTTGAGGAATGCCTGACTCTTTTCGAGAAACCTGAGATCGACCTCTTCCATGTTGAAATCCGGAGCAATCATCCCGGGGCGGCAATCGTCCGAGTAAGGGTGAATTGGAAGTGACGACTTATCGATGATCCGCGTGGGGGGAACCGGAATGCGATCTCCGTCGACGAAAGCATAGAGCCAGTCGGTAGTCGGGCAACTCACCGTTCCAAAAAAACGGTCGAAGCCACGGCGAATCGGAGCATCGGGAATGGGTCGCGTGTAATCGATGCGCTGCACTGCGATCAGCCCGTTCTTGTTGATCGGCTCACCATTTCGATCAAAAAAAGTCATGCCTACGTGCCACTTCCCGAACAACGCCGTGGTGTAGCCAACGCCTTGCAGCATTGCGGGTAAGGTCAGCCGCGTCTCTTCGATCATACACGGCCCGCCAACGCCATCGAACACACCACGCATGCCGGTACGAAATGCCATGCGACCAGTCAGGATGCTGTAGCGTGTCGGAGTGCATACCGTGGATGGGCTGTGCGCATCCGTAAATCGCAGCCCCTCCCGGGCCAGGCGATCGAGGTTCGGGGTCGGCACCTTCGATTCGGGATTGTAGCAGCCGACATCGCCGTAGCCCAGATCATCTGCCAGGATAAGCAAGATATTTGGGTGCGCCTCCGCTGCCCGTACCTCGACGTTCTGGTGGACGCTTACAATCACCAAGCCCACTACTAAAATGAGGAATCGATTCATGGGCAATCGTGATTGGCGGGCCGAAGACCGCTTTGGCAATGACTCCGCTGACCTAGCGTTTCACGATCGCAATCGGCGTCCCGACATTGATCCACTCATAGAAAAATTTTGCCGGATTCCTTCCGGTGAGCGGGACACGAATGCAGCCGTGGGACGCAGGGTAATCCGGAACGGAGGTGAACCCGTGCACGAACACGTTTCCACTGACCTGCACACTCCATGGCATCGGGGCATTGTTGTACAGGCTTGAGTAGTGCTTGCGCGCCTTGTAGGGGCCTGCTTTGAACTTTCCGGTGGGCGTCCGTCCGTCGCGCCCGGAACTGATCTTGGTCTGGAGGACGAGGCGGTTCCCCTGCCAAGCGTTCAGCTGCTGCTTGGCCAAATTGATCTCGACCCGCTTTTGTCCAACAGATACGTTCACTCGACGGAACCTGCTGCCGAGCGTTGTTGTTCCGGTCTGCGGATCTTTTTCGACACTGGCCCCTGCAGCTGCGAGCTGCTCGATGCTGATCAGTTCAGTTCCATCTATCAACGGGCGAATCGCTCCGGTCGGAATCGGCACCTTGCGGAGGGTGATTTGCTCGCTGTCCTTAGTCCTCTGGATGCGCCAGCGGAGACGTTTCGCCGTTTCCTCCAGCGGGACATAGATTTTCTTAGGCTCCGTCGCAAACGTCACGGCATCCATCTCCGCTGCCTTTTCGGCCGCCGTCGCCGGGGCGCTGGCTGCCATTGCGCAAATTCCCGCTGCCATAAGAACAGCACTAATGTAAAATTCGATTGGGCGCTTATTCATAGATCAATGCCGCAATGGTAGCACATCCTATCGTTTGAATCCCCTCTTAAGATCTGCCAAACTGGAACCCTTCAAAGCCAGCACAGCCCCGGCATAGGCCGCGATCCCTCCAAGAACGAGAATGGCCAGCCCGGAAGCTTTGACGACAAAGGTGGAATCAACGAACCAACTGCTGACCACATGGTTGAGCGCGACTAAAACTGCTCCCATCAGCACGCTCCCGAGCATAATGCGCGGAAGGCGAGTCTTGAGCCGCTGATCGATGACGAGGAACCCCTTGAGACCACGGAACAACAGGAATACATTGACCCATGCCGAAATGGAAGTGGCCACAGCGATGCCAACGTGACGAAACACAGGGAACAGCAACAGACTGATGACTACATTCACAGCAACAGTGATCCCTGCCATGAACATCGGCGATTTCGTATTCTCCTGAGCGAAGTATCCCGGCTGGAGCACTCGGATCAGGACATATCCAGGCAAGCCGACTGCGAATCCCGCCAGCGCCATCGCTGTCTGCTCGCTCGCGAGCGAGTTGAACGCTCCCCGTTCGAACAATGTCGACACGATCGGGTAAGGGATAGCCGACATCGCAATCGCTGCCGGCAAAGTGATCAGCAGCGCGATCTCGATGCCGCGATTCATGCTGTTGCGCGCGCCTGCCAGATCGTCTGCGCGGAGTCGACGCGTAATTTCCGGAAGCAGGACTACTCCCAGCGCGATGCCGATCATCCCGAGTGGCAGCTGGTAGATGCGATCGGAGGTGTAAAGGTAAGATACCGCCCCCTCCTGGAACGATGCCACGATTCCGCCAACAAGGAGGTTGATCTGCTGAATACCGGCGCTCACAATTCCTGGTCCCATGAGACCGAACAACCGCTTTACGCGGGGCGTAATCGTCGGGCGGATGAATCGAATCGGCAGCCCCTTCATTCGGCACGTGATGTAGAGTGCGGCCAGCTGAACAAAGCCGGCAACGAACACACAAACCGCAGCGACATAGCCGCATGCCACAGGATCCTTTTTCCAGCCCATTACCGGAACCGCAACCATAAGCCCTATCAAAAACACAACGTTCAACAACACAGGAGCCGCAGCGGGCATGCCAAAAATTTTGACCGTGTTCAGCACGCCACTGAGATGCGCTGCCAGAGCCATGCACATCAGGTAGGCAAACGTGATCTGAGTGAGATTAACGGTAAGGTCGAATGTGCCGGGATGATTGCGATACGTCTTGAGCTGGACTCCCGTCCCGCGCTCGATCTGGAATGTTCCAACCAGCTGGGTGAACTTGTGTTTGTCCGGCAGCGTCACCTCCAGCATTTTGTCACCAATTCCAACGTCATTGCCGACCGCTAGATCCGTGAAGCTCATCTCCGCCACAGCCGTGCCAGTTGTGCCAATGAGCTTGCCTACCGCTTGCTGATACCTTGCGATCAGTCCACCTTCGTCATCGGTTGCGGACAGCGTCCCATTCATCACCTGCCCGAGGGCATCTGTGCTTCCACCTTCGAGCACAAAAAACACGCTGTTTGCTCCTTTTACGTTCAGTCGAAACTCGTGCGTGCTCCCGGCGTTCATTTCCGGCGACGTTTCGGCAGCCTTGAAGCCCGGCACGACAGCACTCATGATCCAGGCCATCAGCGGCAGACCAATCAGCGTCCCTACCCCAAGAAACAAAGCCAGGATGGTAAACGTCCGGCTGGCAAACTGCAGCGCCTGCGGCTTTCCATTTTCCTCAAGTTCCCTCGCGAAAAGCGGGACAAACGCGGCGTTGAATGCACCCTCGCCAAAAATGCGCCGGAACAAGTTGGGGAACCGGAATGCGGAGAAGAATGCATCCGCTACCATGCCTGCACCGAGATAGTTCGCGATGAGCATATCGCGAACGAATCCCAGGATTCGGCTTATTGCCGTAAAGCCACTGACAGTGGCCATCGATCTCAACATGGGGAATCTGGTAACCGCCGGGAAGGGCGAATGCAACTGGCAATAGATCGCTCATTCGATTCGCAAAATCCGCAACTTCCAACCATCCAACTATTTGATTTTCAAACACCGTCGCTCTCGCCGATTGACGCCCTGACGACCTACGTCCGTGTCCTCTCTTGCGGCATTCTGGTCAATCCACTTCGTCCCATAGCCGGCCCGGGACTTCCGGCGGGAACCACAGCTTTCTGGTCGCTTGCGCAGTTACTTCGCATCGCCGTCGATCACTGTCTTCGGGAAGTACTCGGCCGCCAAATCGACTTCAAACTGCCAACCTATCACGTCCTCCTTTTCCTCACCTACACGGCGGAAACTAAGAGTCACCTCGGTTATTTTTCTGCGAATCGCCATCGTCGGGATAAATGCTATCGTCCTTTTTTCGGGATCAAATTCGAAGGCGCACTCGCCATAACCCGATATCTTCAGGTTGATCGAATCCGCTTGAATCTCGCCCTCAATCTCCGATAAATCCGCCCGGATGGTGGGACGACGTTCAGCGATCATACTCCCAGGAGCCGGCTCCACCGTAACCTTCAATGCGGGCCCATCCGGATCAGTCGATCCGCCAGGAATACCGCTCTCACCGGCACCCGTTGGGGCAATGATCCGGGTTTGCGTCCCGGAGAATTTACGAAAGCTCAATGCAGTCTCAAAATTAACGTCGTTGTTCCCGTGGATAATGTAGCGGTTAATCTTTTGCAATGGCGTATCCCAAGTCGTGCGAGAGGGATTACATGTGATCGATGCCTGGTAACCGTATTTTTCGGCCAATGCGACGATCTCATCGGTGTGAATTCCTCCGGGATACGCAAACGTCCGCACACGAATGCCAAATTTGTCCTCAAGGAAACTCTTGGATTCCTGCAGTTCCACTCTCAAATACTCCTCAAATTCCGCCTGACTCCGCTTCCCGGGTTCAGCAAAGACGCTTTTGCGAAGTGGGTGGGAAACGGTGTGACTACCGACCTCCACACCCGCAGCCACCATCTCCTGGATCATCTCCACAGTCAGTGCCCGGCCACCACCCCCAACATAGTTTTTGTAAAGATAGATGGAGAACGGAAAATCAAATTCCTTCAGCACGGGCCACGCAAGTTCGTATGTCGATCGCCACCCGTCATCAATCGTTATCACGACAGAAGGATCATGGATGTCTTTTTCGCCACGACGCCAGGCAAAAAATTCATCAAAACCGATGACAGGAATGTCAGCATCTTTCAGCGCCTGCATTTGCGACCGAAACTTGTCGATGTGGATCATCATCGGATTGGTCGATCGGCCCGTGATAAAGTCGTGGTAGCCGAGAACCGACACCTGGGCCTCCTTGTTGATGGTCAGTTCCGGAATCGATGGATCGACCTGGGGAGCGGCGGAAGATTCCCCGGCATCCAGTACATCGTTTGGATCCGCCAGAGGCTCTGCTGGCGGCGGAACCTCTTCAACTTTTTCCAGGCAACCCGAGACGGAAAAGGCAAGGGCCAACAGAACCACAATAAGA
>JAQCER010000260.1 GCA_027618625.1 Verrucomicrobiota bacterium | reverse complement strand
GATGATAGAGCCCGTTGGGCTCGGCTTTCGAACAAACCCCTCCCGGCCTCTCAAAATCATCACATCAGGTGGCGGTCACACCCATCGGACACAAGCACCACGCAATAGAATAGAAGCCGAACCTCCAGTGAAATGAAACATCATAAGACGTAGAGTTGGCTTCATTCGTCTCCACTTCTCGCGGAACTGTCTCGATAGGCTTCACCGCGTTGGTAAAGGGTGATCCTCTGCTCCATCTGCGATGCGAGTGCAGCTTGTTCGGCGTTCCGCGCAAGTTGGGCACCTCGCCGGGCGGTGGCGATCGCTTCTTTGAAGTGGCCGCATTCCGCTTGAGCGGCGGAAAGCGTGTCGAGAAACGCGGGTTTTTCTCCTCCCTCGTTCTCGACGAGCTGAGTTGCCAGTAGAAGCGCCTTCTCTCCGTCGCGGATCTCGGGGTTCGGGCAGGTGGCAAGTATCCAGGCGAGATTGTTCCTCGCGAAGGATCGATCGGGGGCAAGTTCGAGAACGGATTGGAAATACCTGACCGCTTCCGCCGCATCGCCTGCCAGCAGATGGATGGAGCCAAGCGCATCGAGAGACTGAACGTGGCCGGGATCGATACGGATTGTTTTTTCAAATTGGGTCCGGGCGATTTCATTGTTGCCCAGTTGTTGATGGCAGATCGCCAGCGCATGTTGACCGGCGGCATCTTGCGGGCTGATGCGCGCGTAATTCTCGAAGTGCGGCAAGGCATCGCTCCAGTCTCCTCGCTTTGCGAGCAGCCGCCCCAAGTTACGATGTGCCAGGGCGAACCCGGTGCGAATGCGCAGGGATTCCTGATAATGACCGATTGCCCTGGTCATGTCACCCAGAGTCTCTCTCTGGATACCATGTTGAAAGTGCAGGGTCGCCTCGAAGTCGTCGGCGGTGTTGGTGATGACTTGGTGTTGAATCGATCGCCCGGCGATCATGGCTGAGCGCTCCCATCGTTGGGCGCGATTCCCCCCTGAGTGTCCGACATCGCTGAGCAGCGCGTCGATAGATAAGGCCCCTTTGTAGATCACGGATACCCGGCCGACTCCGTCGATGAGGAAACTCGATGGCAATGGGAGGGCGCGATGGAGGCCGACCGATGCGTCGTGGTGCCACTGGAGCAATCCCACGAGATCTTGATCGGCCAGCGCGCTGACAAACGGGAATCCGAGCTTCTCGATGATTGCGTTTGTGTCTGCCGGATCCGAACGGTCGTCACCCAATCCGTCGACCGAGAGGGCTATCACTTCAATTCCGGCTGCACGGATTTCGGCTTCGCGATCCCTGATCTCCCCGAGTTCCTCGAGGCAGGGCGCGCACCAGCTCGCCCAAAGGTTGAGGAGAACCGGTTTTCCGGCCCCTAACTGGACCGTCTCGCCCGCCGCTCCCTTCAGGGTCAAGCCCGGAAACGGCAGCAATGTCACCAGTGGAATTCTGGCGGAGCGGCTGGAGGCTGGCAGCACCGGAGTCGAAGGTCTCAACGTCGGCACCACCCGTTCGGCCTCTCCAGGGAGGGCCTTGCCCTGACCTTGCACGAGGGAATAACGCTGGTTGACCGAGAGCCCCGTGAATTCTTCGACCGTCCCGTCACGGTCGGGCCAGTGGACAATGACTTTCTCGATCTGACCAGAGTTGCCCAAGCCGAAGTGAAGCCACTTGCTTGATTGCGCGAGGTAGCCTTCGCCAGCCCGGAGCGTGCGGACGGATATCACGTTTTCCTTGTGTATAACCTGGACCCGGGCCCCGATGGCGTCGCGGTTCGTGGCGGTCCCGTTTCCCACGAGGCGGAGGGTAACGTAATGGTTCCGCCGAGGCGTGTCGTTGCGCATGAAGCGCAGCCTCGGGGCGTTGCGATTGGAAATCCAAAGGTCCAGATCACCATCATCTTCCGGCTCAGCAAATGTCAGGGCTCGGCCATCATCATCAAGATCCAAGCCACTCCCGGCAGAAATATTTGCAAACTGGGGCGCTTCGCCCGGCCTGGCCCCCAGATTGAGGAAGCAACAATTGCGCTCGTTGCCGCTCAGGGAACCTCCACGGCTCATCAGCGTTCGGAACTGTTCATTGGCGTCGGCTCTGCCCGTCCGGTCTGCGTCTGAGTTCGGGGTTTGCGACACGACCTGCCGCCAGAAAAAACTTCACAAGTCACCACTGGTCTCATCCAGGCCGGTGACATTTCCGTTTGCGACCACGAGATCTTCCCAACCGTCGTTGTTAAAATCCGCGAAATTCGAACCCCACGCCCAGCGCCCCATTGTCACGCGGGCGGACTCGCTCACATCGGTAAAAACCGGCCCGTTATCCGCCACTGTCCGACCTCCGTTCTTGAATAGGGAATTTCCTCTCGCAAATCGCGAGAAGCGCCGCCGCACCGTATCTGGCAACTCCGGCTTGAACTTCGGTTGCACCGTAATTCGGCTCCCCGCAGACGAAAACATATTGGAAACGTAAAGGTCCATCCAGCCGTCGCGATCGTAGTCGCCCCAAGCAGCAGACATTCCCGATGCGCTATCTTCGGTGCCGGTGACTGCCGCCACGTCGACGAGCTTCAGGGCAGGTCCTTCGGTGTCGTTGCGGTACAAATTGTTCCTTCCGAAGTCATTCGCCACATAGAGATCCTGATCTCCATCATTGTCGAAATCTTCCCAGGCGGACGCGAGGCTCCATCGGTGGTTGTTGACGCCGAGGCCCGCCTCGTTGGTCACGTTGGCAAACTCCCAGCGGCCAGCCACCGATCGATTGTGGAACAACGCGTTCTCCGCGCCGGAATTCGAGTCGTGGTAGACGAGCCGGTCGGTCATTCCGTCGATCCCTACCCGCGCCGATTCCGTGAGGGAAGAATCCGGAGCATAGCTGCAGATATACAAGTCGAGCAGGCCATCCCGGTCGAAATCAGCTGCTGACATTGATGTCGTCGATGCGCTCACCGGCAGGACGGCCTGGATGCGAAAACCGGCGTTCTCTTCGTTCGATGCCAGCACGACACTGCCATACACGCTCACCGCGAGGTCCTGGTCGCCGTCGTTGTCGAAATCGACCAGCAGCGTCCCGCGGGAATCTTCCAGCCAGTTGACCTGCCAATCCTCCGAGACGTCTTCGAGGCTGCCATCGGGATTCTGCAAAAAGAGCCGGTTCGGCAGGCCGGGTTCCTGACACAGATACAAATCGTCCAGCCCGTCGCCGTTCACGTCGCCGAGAGCAATCCCGGGCGTTCCGGAAAAATTCATCGCGACTCGATAGGGAATCCTTTCCAGCCAGTGGTTGAGGCCGAAGAGCAATTGATCCCGGTAACAGTCGTTTTTGCCGAGGACTGCTTCGGTGCAGTCGGCAAAGAGCGGTCTCCCGGCAACCAGAGTGGTCCGGGCCAGCTCGAATTCTCCAACCTGGACGCGATGTATCAGTGGCGCGAGATCGCCGCCACGCCGTTGCCATTCGGCGATCCAGGTCGAGTGCTGCTCGACGACAGCCTCGCCGGTCCGCCAGTTGACCGAAAAATACTGGTGGGTCAAAAAACGATCCTCCGCCTGCGGAAGGACGCGAGTGATTTTGAACTCGAACCGTGCCCCCTCCGCTTCGCCTTTGCCAGGCATCGCCCCGTCGATCGCTCCAGCCAATCCGCCGGCCGCCTCGGACCAAGCCGGCGGATTCTCGAATCGGTCGATCGTCGTGACACCGTCGTCGAATACCCGCTCCAACTGCGCGGGCACGAGAGGGGAGATGGACGCTTCCTCCGTTACGAGTTCCCGGATCGAACTCGCTGCAAGATCGCGGTTGGGACCGGTGAGGAATCCCCCCAGCTGGTTCAGCTGTTTCAGGGCTATGGATGCCATTGCCTCGGTATCCCAGCCATCCGTCGATGGATCGTCGATTCGCTCCTTCCAGTCAGCCGACAGGGGCAGGGGAACCTCGGCGGATTTGATCGCCGGAATCACTACGTCATCTGGCGACGGGGCGATTCCTGCCGACTCGCTTTCCTCGTTTCCACGCTCCGAGCAGGAGCCCATGAGGATGGCCGCCACGATCAGGTAAACAGTAGGCCCAATCCCGCGGCGCGTCTCGGAAGATTCTTGTCTCGTGCTCGATCCAGAAACCGTCGCTTCAGGCGCGACGGCGGGACGGCGGGTTGGTTGATGGGCGAAATGCGTCATTTTGAGAGAAAATTCTTGCCAACACGTTGAAGAATGTGTAATGACAAGTCCAATCCAACTTAAATCTTATGAAGCTAAGATTGCAAATTTCGACGCAACTGTCTCTCCTGACGTTAGTTTGCACAGTTTTCATCAGTGCTGGTGTTGCCAGTGCCGCAGTCACTGTAGCACCAGGCTCTTCCTTCACTTTTGATGGGGTTAACGGCCCGCTAGTTGAATCGGGAGCCGTCCCTCCCAATCTGGGGTTATCGGCCACGCCATTTGCCATCGACGTCGGACATAACCCACCCCACTCGATCCCGGGCCTCAATGATGGCGTTTATGGTAATGCCAATAGCTGGATTGGTGTGACCACCCGGGCCATCGATCTGGATAACAATGGATCCACGGACGTTACCTCGACCTTTGCCGCTCTCGACTTGGTCGGCGCGTCGCCGCACCTCATCACTTCGTTCGCGTTCGGCCGTAGTAACCGGGGCGACGAGTTCGCTGACCGCACTTCTGGAGACTACTTCGTTCAGCTCACCACGTTAGCAGATCCAAATGTCAGTACACCGGATAGCGACTGGGCGACGATCGGAGGGATCAATATTTCATCGAGTGATTTCGGCGACACCTACCGGCATTCATTTACCCTGAATGCCCCCGCATCGGCAACGGGAATTCGCATCGTGACTCCTGGGGCCGGGACGGCGATCGATGAGATCGAGGTAACTGCGGTTCCCGAGCCATCGGCCGCGGTGCTTGCGCTTCTCGGCTGTCTGTCGTTCGCGTTCCTCCGGCGCCGTCGGAGAGCTTGAGAGCTTGAGGCTTTCCCCTAGTGAAATCCGGAATCCGGCTTCGGAATCTGCGATTCCTTTTCGATTTGACCCCGATGAACGGGCTTGGGACCCCGTTCTCCATACGGCTGATCGACCGGCTTTTGGATTGGCTGAGTGGCGTTGGCCTTTGTTTGGCGTGTATCGGCGTCGTGCTAATCAGTGGTTGCGAGTCGTCGCAGGAGACCAAGGAGGGCCAGGGTTCAACGCCCGTTGCCAGTCTGTCCGCCCCGGCAGACGCAATCCCGGACGACCAGTGGGATTCAGAAGCCTATCAGGATCGAACAGCGCAACAGCTCTACAGGATAGTCGCGGACCTCACTCGGGCGACGCCGGAGGATCTGACGACCATGCTGGACAGCGGGTTTACGACCACCGAACTGCGCCCACCGGCCGACCAAGCCGAGACCGCCTACGATCAGAACGGTGCTCGGGTCCTCCATTGGGAGCCGGATCGTAAAGCTCAAGCCACTCGCGCGGGCGTGGCCGGGCTGCGGCAGGCGCTCGGTCAAGTGCGGTCGTCGTGGCCGCCGGACGCTGCGGAACCCCGTGTCGAGCTCAAGCAGTTTCGGATCGAACCAAGCGGTGATGAGATCGTCTCGCAGGTCTCTTGTCGGGCCGCAGGGCGCGCAGGCCGGTGTTCAGCAGACGGCCACTTGGTCGTGCGGATGGGAATACGTTCCCGAGGAAGATCGCGCGCCGCGGCTGCGGTGGCTGCGTCTGGAAAAACTCGAAGAGGTTCAGTTGGAGATGATCAACGGCGAGCCGTTGCTGGTCGATGCCACCGAGTCGCTGATCGGCGCGTTGCCTTGCTACCAACAGCAGCTGCGCCACGGGGCGAACCACTGGATCACTCGCTACCCAAACCTGAA
>JAQCER010000259.1 GCA_027618625.1 Verrucomicrobiota bacterium | reverse complement strand
GCCGCCGCCGTCGCTCCATTGGCCCCATGCCCCGCCATCGCCGTAACTGACTTCATCGACCACCACTTCGTAAGCCGTCTGCTCGAAGATCGCTGGTTGCGACAGCGCGATCCTTTCACCGCCATTCGACAGCGAGCCCGTGAAGTCTCCCAGCACGAGGGAGCCGTCGATACCGGGATGATTCGCGAGCAATTGGTCGCGATTGCTGGCGATTACAAGATAGCCGCCGCTGGTCAGTTGCGTTCCATTGGGAATGACAAAATCGATGCCGTCTGAAAATCGCCAGCCGCTCAGGTCCACCGTCGCTGTTCCGGCGTTGTGCAGCTCGACGTATGTATCATCCGGGCTGCCGGACGGTGGGTGATACATGATCTCATTGATGACAATCGCAGGGACAGCACCACTGTGCCGAAGTCCATCACTGGCGAAGGCATCGATGACAGAGTCGGCTGACGCGTTCCAGAGATACAGACGTGGCTCGATCGGCGAGACCTTGAATTCGATGCGAAGGGCGTCTCCAGGGGCGATGGTTGTTCCATCCAAAAACAAATAGGGTTGTGTCAGGGCGCTGCCTGCGACGGTGCATCCCGAAAGATCAGCGACTTCATTCCCCGAGTTGCGCAAGTCGACGAAGCCAACAGTCACCTGGTCGAAGTGAACATTTCTCAGTGCCAACACGGCGGGGGTTGGCAGCGGATCCCGTGCTCCTGGCGAGCCATCGATGAACGTGCTTGCTCTCCACGCGCGTGGATCCGCTTCGCCAAACGTGGGCGTTCCCAGCACTAGAGAATGGCCAGTTCCATCCGCCGCGATCGACCATGGAGCGCGGTCATCATAGCGCAAGTCCAACAGCACTGCGCCATTGCTCTTTTCCAATCGCATTGTTCCACCGTTGTTCGAAAGCGCTCCCATCGACGGGCCGAAAATCGGGATGTCATCAGAAATCGTATAGGAGGCACGGAGGTCGTCTGGTGCCGCTGCCACCAGCGCGAATCCCTGCGCTCCGATTACTGTCCCTTGAGGGAAATTGACGTCTGTCTCCCCGCGCAACCGATAACCACTGATATCCTCCGGCCAGGGATTGCTGTTGTAAATTTCTACGAACTCCAGGTTTCGCCGGTCCGCCCGCTCCGCCGGATGGTAGTGAATCTCCGTGATCGCCAATGGCGTGCGCCGACTCGAAGGCCCGGGAGGTTCATCATCCGCACCCGCACTTGCGCAGAACGACACTAACAAAGATGCTAGAACGAAAAATGAGTAAATCTTGTCTGTGTTCATCGATCTGTTCATCGATCTGTTCATCGATCTGTTCATCGATCTGCATCTGCCGTCACTCTGACGATCAATAGTGGGTCCCACGGGGCTTGTGACTCAGATGCGAACTCCCGAATGCGGATGCTTTTCCAAGCTACTTGGTATGGGCCGCCCTCAGTGCCATTGCGCTGCTCCCAGCCCTCAAGCGTTTTGCCTTCAAAGAGTGACTTCCAGGGAACGTCCTCGGCCGCCGCGCTGAGCGCGGGAAGGAAGATGAACGCAGCGGCGGAAAGTGGAAGCCCGATGGCTGTTACGATGGAAAGAGGGTTGGTCGATTTCATGTCGAAAATATCGAGATATCGTCGCTAGACCTAGCATCCTTTGCTGCGAAGGGTCAAGCGCTGGCGTAGCCTTGTAGCCTTGTTTGAACTTCGTGTTGATTTGGGCACAGAAGATGCATTCTGCGGCATCTCGCCGCAGACTGATGCGTGCATGGCAGCTCACAGCAGGCGCCGGACATTACGCAAGCCGTCTGCGGTCACGCGGCTTTGCGTTACGGACGCCATCTGATCGACGTAGTTCTGCCACTGCAAGGGGCGCAGGCTAGCCAGGCCGGACTCCGGATTGCCGGAGTCTTCGGCGATGTGCCAGCCGAAGTTTGAGTGGCGGTTGCCGTAGTCGAGCCGGTAGATCCACGCTCCGAATGCGTCCTTGCGCCAGAGTTCTGCATCGTTGCCGGGAATCTCCTGAGCAAAGATCCAGACCCGCCGAACGGTGTCCTGATCGAATGGAGGTTGCTGCCATTCGGTGGCTGGGGCGTCGCTTTCCATCTTACCTTACAAACCACCAAAACGGCTACTCAAGCGTTTCCACCGCCACTCATGAACGCCCGCCAGTCGTCCGGCAGGTGTTTGGTTTCGACGTCGCTTGCAATGCGTCCTTCCGCGAGTGGATCGAAGACTGTGCTTGTCCCGTAGACCATGATGCAGTCGTCAGAGCCTGTGCAGTGCAAGGCATGGGCGACGCCGGCCGGGATCACCACTCCGGCATTGTTCGGCCCTGGAAGGTCATCACCAAAGATGACGAAGCGCATCACTCGTCGCGGCAAACCTTCACGCTCATCGACCAGGAGCAGCTCGATCATTCCCTGAATGAAGAACATGACATCCCACTGCTCACGTTCGTAAGGGCGCAGCGCTACGTTGTCAGGCTCGTCGATGAACAATTTCCTGAACCAGACTTCTGGTTGTTCGCCTTCAGGAATCGCTGGCGGATGAATGTGGAAGCCTTTGGCCGTTCCGGCGAACATGCGTGCAGTCGCCCATTGCCGCGGCCAAAGCCCCAGGTCTCCGACGATCCCTTGTTCCTGACGAGCGAATTCTCCAAAGAAGCCGCGGTGGCGTTGCTGGTAAATGGTGCGCGGCACGATTTCGACACCGGGAATCCAGGCGTCGGCTGCTTCCAGTTCTTTGCGACCGGAGATCAGGCGTCCCACTTCGAGACCAGTGGTCGCCAGTTGCTCAGCCGGGCTGGCCGCCGAGTAGTCGCGCAACTCCAGTGCTGCCTTGGCGGCAGGCTTCAGCCCGCGCCAGCGTTGGTTGGAGTCGCTGTTGGAATCAGGTGCTTGGTCGGTGTTCGTGCCCATTGGGTCATTGCAAAAAGCCTGGCCAGACGTTCGTCGCTTCCTGATCCTGCGTCAAGGCGGGAGGAAACTCCCTTCGGTTTGGCGTTTCGAATCTCCGCTGGTGCTCGCGTGCAGATGCGCTAGCATGCGCAATATCTTCCCACTTTCCTGTGCAGTCACGCAAACCAAAACGCCCGTCTTCATCCTCATCCGATTCCTCATCCAGGCCATCATCGTCGTCACGCGGGCCTGCGGGTTCCCGCGATCGAGGCCGGGGGCGTGACCGCGACGGTGGAGCGCGTCAGAACCGTCATGCAGATCTGTCCAAGGGCACTGCGGCACGCGATGAATCTGACATTCCCAAGATCCTGGCGGAAGCAGGTGAGGCTCCATTAATCCTGGTGCTCGATGGCGTTCAAGATCCGCACAATCTGGGCGCCTGCCTGCGTTCAGCAGATGCCGCCGGAGTCACGGCAGTGATCGTTCCGAAAGACCGCGCCGTGCACCTCACTCAGACCGTTCGCAAGATTGCCTGTGGAGCGGCCGAGAGCGTCCCTTTTGTGGCGGTGACAAATCTCGCCCGCTGCCTGCGCGAGCTGAAGAAGGCCGGGTTGTGGCTCGTTGGAACAGCCGACGAGGCTACCCAGTCGATCTATGATGTGGAACTTCACGGTCCCACGGTCATTGTCATGGGTGCGGAGGGCGCAGGTGTCCGTCGGCTTACTTCTGAAGAATGCGACTATCTGGTGCGGATCCCCATGGCGGGATCGGTGGAGTGTCTCAATGTAAGTGTCGCCACCGGAGTCTGCCTGTTCGAGAGTGTGCGCCAGCGTCTGGCGAAAAAGAAAAAGTAGTTCGTTTTAACCCAGTCAGGGAAAAGTTTCACCGCGAAGGCGCGAAGATCGCAAAGAGAGAGAAAAAATGCATTCTATCCATACAAATGATCGAATGATCTCTCTCGTCATCGGCGCTCAAGGCTTTCCGGCCCCCTTGCCCTGAGAGCCTCGATCTTGAGCATCTTGCTCCGCAGGTTTGGGCGATTCCGTTGGGGTGGCAGCGGCAGGTTCTCTGCTGACTTTCGGGGGTGACTTCAAGTCCACCTTCACCTCAATTTCCCGGTCGCTGACCTCAATCTTAATGTGTTTCAGATCGGTACCCACACCAGAAATTTTCGCGTAGGCATCAGGAGCAAGACCGAGTTCGCTCAGATCGAGACGGCTGAGGACTTTCTCCTTCAAGTGAAACGCGTAGAGACGATTTTCGAGAGAATCGTGTCCAGATTCATCCAAAAACCGAACCTACAATCGTGTTCTTCGTCGAATGTTGTTGTCGTGTGATGCCCAAGTTGTTTCTTGATGTTCCCATTTGCTGATGCCGCTTCGTGGCTCGGATTGTATGGCAAACATGATGCCATGGGCTCACGCCCACGGCTACATGCTTATGCCGTTTCACGGCACTTCGAGCTTTAGTCCGATTTGACGTCGAAGGAATTGGGCTGAAGCCCAAAGCTACTTTTCTGTGAGTACGAACCTCACGTACTGTGCCCGCTCGTTGCCCGTGGCCCGGATGATGGCATAAATGGATTCACCCTCTCGCTCAACTACCCAGTCGCCTGTGGTTGGAGTCGTCCAGTGGATGCAATCGGTGGATACTTCCGGGGTGACATCGAAGCGATCGAGTGCAGGGACGTGCGGGACTACATACTTAAGGAAACGCTCGCCGGTATCTGGATCGCGGAACCATGAGAGGCGTCCCTGGGCATAGGCGTTGAGGGCGCGTGGCCTGGTTTCATTGCTCTCTTCCTCATCATCGTCGCCAATGATGCCGAGGCCGCGGCCATCTTCTATGGTGGCATAGGTCGCGGATGACAGACTTACCATCAATTGCTCGGGGGCCTCGACTTTGCTGTCATTGATCACCTTGACGGCGATCGTGCCCTGGGTAACTCCAGGCTCGAAGACCAGTGTTCCATTTGTGGCAATGAAGTCTTGTCCCGCCTTGGCCGTAATGTTCTCCAGCACATAGCGGACCTCGATTCTGCGACCGCTCGCCGCCGAGAGAGTCACTGGCAGGGTGATTTCGCTGGTCGACTCCTTGCCTGAGCCATTGCCGATGTTAAGTCGAGGCATGGCATCGTCATTGAGGATCGACCCGATTCCGATAGCCTGAACGATCGTGGCATTCTCTGGATTCGAGAGCGCCACCTCGAATGTTTCGTCCGCCTCATTCAATTCGTCGGCGATCAATGGGATTACGATGAGGGCTGCTTGTGCTCCTGCTGGAATGGAGAGTGGTCCGGATTCCGGGACGAAGTCGACACCTTGCACCGCTGTGGCACCACGGGTGAGGCAGTCCATTGAAATTTGCTTTCCGCTCGGAGCGGAGAGCGTGACCCTCAGTGAAATCGATGCCGCCGATTCGGAGCCGCTGGCGCTGGCAATCGAGACTTCGGGGGCGTTGTCGTTGTCTTCGATGGTGCCAGTGGCCGAGCTGTCTGCGAGCGTGCCACGCACTGGCGACGAGAGCACTACGGAGAGATTCTCTGCAAATTCATCGATCGTGTCATCAATGATGGACACGCGGATTACAGCGGAGCCACTGCCTGGCGGGATGACCAGCACACCTTCCGTTGGCTCGAAATCGGTGCCTGCTTTAGCGGACTCGCCTTTGACCGTGTAGGTGACTTCCACCGAAAACGCGCTCGCAGTCGACAGCCGTACTGGGAACAACAGGGCGTCGTCACCTTCAGCTGCGCTGGCATCCGCGACAGAAACTGTTGCAGGCGCATCGTCATCGAGAATCGTCGCACGGCCAGATGCAAGAGCGAGCGCGGCATTTCGTGGATTTGTCAGGGTCACGCTGAGTGTTTCGTTAGGCTCGTCGGTCTGGTCGTCGGTGATCGCGATCAGAATGGATGCGCTCGACTGACCAGCAGCCAAAGTCACGCTGCCACTCTTACTTGCGAAATCGTTCGTAC
>JAQCER010000258.1 GCA_027618625.1 Verrucomicrobiota bacterium | reverse complement strand
TCTGACGGAACTCCGATGCGGGGCAATGCGGCAAGAGCAAATTCCCGCACCTCAGAGTCTGGATCGTTCAGAGTAGCGAAAATTTCCTCGGTAGCTGGCGCCGCCTTCGTCCCCAAAAGTCCCATTGCAGCGGCCGCAGCCTTCCGGGCACTGATGTCAGGCGACTTCAAGCCCAGGCGCAAGGCGCTGAGTGCGGGTTCACCAATCGATCCAAGCGCTGAGACTGGCCAGCTGGCTTCAGTGAGTTCGGCGGATGGAATCCTGGCCGCGGCCTCGATGAGCAGAGTCGCTGCAGGCCCGCCGATCCCTCCGAGCGCTTTGCCAAAGGCGACGGCGATCTTCTGCGAAGAAGCTTCCTCCGCAGCCGCGATCAATGCAGGAACGGCCGGTGCTCCTGTGCCTTCCATGCGCCCTAACACGGATGCGAAGCGCAAGCGCGTTGGTTCGTCTGCAGCGGCAATCGCTTCAGCAAAAGGTGTCGTGTCGAAGTTCGGATCAATCTGGTAGAGAAGCAGTGCTGCGTTCGCTGCCGCATTGAAAACGGTTTCGTCGGTCGATTGCAGGCCGCGCACGACGAATTGCGATGTCTCGGTGGGTGAATGACGGATTCTTACCAGTGTATCTAAGGCCACGACCAGAACTTGAGGGTCGCCTTCCTGAATGGCTTTCAGAATTTCTGGGGCCGACGATCCTGCTTCTCTTCCGATGAGCCCAAGAGTGCGGATCGAATCTCGTTTCTGCGCAGGCGTGCCGTTCTGCAGAACATCGACCAGTTGAGGTAACGCCGTTTGCCCGTAATTCGAAACCGCTTTCACCGCGCTCTCGCTTACGCGTTCACGTTGGTCCCCTAACAATGCAATCAGGTCGCTGGTGGCCGGTGCGGATACTGCCGGAGGCATGAGCGCCAAGGACTCGATCGCGTTGGAGCAGAGGGTCTCATCGGGATCGCGAACCGCTCCCAGCAATGGTGCCACCGCGGCCTCCCCAATGCGGCTAAGGGCAAAGGCCGCTCTCAGGTTGACTTGTTCTCCATAGCGCTGACTCACCCGGCCGAGCCGGCTGATCAAAGCAGGGATCGCAGGCGCGGCCGCCGGTCCGATCCGCGCGATCGCCGAAACCGAGTGAAAAAAGACCTGGTCTTGATCGTCGTCGAGTGCTACAACGAGAGCCGGGAGGGCATCGATCGCCTCAGGGCCCAGCTGGTGCAGTTCATAGGCGGCATTGCGCCGTTTCTGCGCATCGCTGCTGGTGAGTTCTGCAATGAGTCCGCTGACGTCTGCAGCTGGCAGGATGGAGGTCACCAAAACCAGTGCACCGGCAACATTCCGCGCGATGATGCATCGTTGCGGACGGGATGATCTCATACAGGCACAGGGAGGTTGCAGGAGTAGCCTAGATCGCAAGCTCACGCATACGACCAGTGCTGTCGCCAAAACAGTCCACTGGAACGCCAGCCCGATCCAGCATCGAATTGAACAGATTGCACATCGGCGTATCTGGAGGCATCTGGATATGGCGGCCCGAAGTGATGGTGCCACCTCCGCGACCAGCGACGAGCACGGGAAGGTCATCATGGTTGTGGCGATTACCATCGCCGATGCCGCTGCCGTAGACGATCATGGTGTTGTCCAGAAGCGTAACGTCGCCTTCCTTGATGGACTTCATCTTTTTCAAGATGTAGGCGAATTGCTCAATGTGGAACCGATCGATCACGCTGATTTTAGTGAGTTTTTCCGCATCTCCCTGGTGGTGCGAAAGCTCGTGATGTCCGTCGTTCACTCCGACCATGCCGTAGCTGCGGTTGCTGCCGGCATTGGCGAACATGAATGTCGAAACCCGTGTGGTGTCTGTCTGGAATGCCAGCACCAGCATGTCCCCCAGAAGTTGCAGATGTTGATCGACCGATTCCGGGGTGCCGGGCTCAGGGATTTCGTAAGCGTTGACCAGCTCTCGCGTCT
Organism: Verrucomicrobiota bacterium; assembly: GCA_027618625.1. Classification (GTDB taxonomy): domain Bacteria; phylum Verrucomicrobiota; class Verrucomicrobiia; order Verrucomicrobiales; family DEV007; genus JAGROY01. The sequence continues at coordinate 3,919 of JAQCER010000258.1, read as the reverse complement.
CAGAGTTTCCAGATTCCGCACGCTGGATGCGCTGCTCGATCTCGCGAATCGACGTCAGGTATTCGTCCAGTTTTTGCTGGTCGTGGCCACCGAGATTGCCGTTCAGGCTGTTCACATCCTGCATGACGACGTCGAGGATGCTCTTGCGCTTCCGCTCCTTGCGGGCGCGCTCTTTCTGCGATTGCGACTGCAGCTGGTCGCTGAACAGGCGCTCGAAGACCTCCCTCGGGTCCACAAGTTTCTGCATGGGCGTGGCACTGTCGCGCCAGGAGATATTGTTCGAGTAGCCGCAGCTGTAACCGGAATCGCACTTGCCCAGCGGACGCCCAGATTCCGTGCCTAATTCCAGTGAGGCAAAGGTGGTCTGCTCGCGCAAATATTCGGCTGCGTATTGATCGACCGACTGACCGGAGCGGATCTCTGAGCCCTCACTCTTCAATGGCTGGGAACCCGTCAGGAAGACGCTGCCAGAGCGCGCGTGGTCACCGGCACCGTCACCATTGGCCCTGCCTTTGTCTTGCGTGAGACCACTGACAACCAGAATGTCGTTTTGCAACTCTGCGAGGGGCTGCAACGAAAACGGAAGATCGTAGTGAGCTCCAGTTCGGGTTGGTCGCCAGTCGGCCATGTTCACTCCATTCGGAACAAAGAAGAAACCCATCCTTATGGGGGCCGCGGACGAACCAGAGGCCGCAGCCGCGAATGCTTGCGGGGCCATTGCGTCCAGCATGGGGAGGGCTATCGAAGTGCCGATTCCGCGGAGGAAGTGTCGTCGAGAGATTTGCCAGGATTTACTCATGCTATTCTTTGTCTAGGGCTCGCTTGAGAAAGGGTGCGCTGCACGCAATTTCCGTAACAACCGTTGATAGTTTAAACCCAGTTTCTGCGGAAGTGTCTTGAATAGTTTTCACGACAGGTCGGTCATAGAACTCTACGCCGCGCCCAAGTGAAAAGGTTAACATTTTCTCAATAAAAGAGTTAACGAAATCTTCCCGATCCCTCAGCAGGCGCTTCAAAGAATCCGATCCAGACACATTCGAGCCATCTCCAAGCGTTACTGCCGAGTCGATGGGGAATTTTCCGTCGAAATCCCGCCAGCGACCGATACCATCAAAGTTCTCTAGAGCGAAGCCTATGGGATCCATTTTGGCGTGGCAACCTGCGCAATCTGGATTGTCCCGGTGGATCCGCATGCGCTCCCTGAGCGATGCTTCTGCGGCGATTTCATTGCCTTCGGCGAGTTCGGGGACGTTGGGCGGTGGTGGTGGCGGTGGAGTTCCGAGGATCTGCTCAAGCACCCACTTTCCCCGAGGTTCGACGGGGATTTGAGGTGATTGTCAGGACGCTGGCCTGGGTCAGAACACCACCTCTGTTGGAATCCGCCGGAAGCGATACCCGCTCAAAGGCATCACTCAGGTGTTCCGCTTCAAGACCGTAGTGAGTAGCCAGTCGCTTGTTGAGGAAAGTGAAGTCAGCGTCCAGCAATTCAAGAACACTGCGATCTTCCCTGAGGATGGCATTGAAGAACAGGTAGGTTTCCTCGGCCATCGATGAGCGGAGATCGGCGTCGAACTCAGGGAAGGTTTCGGGATCTGGTTCGACGGAGTTCAAATTGCGGATTTGCAACCACTGGCCGGCAAAGTTTCTCACCAGTGCTTCCGATCGTTTGTCAGCGAGCATGCGCTGAACCTGTGTGCGGATCACTCGGCCATCCAGCAGCGATCCATCCATGGCCAGTGAGAACAACTGATCATCCGGCATGCTGCTCCAGAGAAAATAGGACAAGCGCGATGCGATCTCATAGGCGTTGAGATTGCGGATCGCTTGGTCGTCGTTCAGGTGCCGGGCGGAGTCCAATTCCCAACGAAACAGGAAGTGCGGAGATACCAGCACGGCCTGACATGCCAGACGCATGCCTTCGCCAAAGGTCTCACCATCGGCAAGGCTGGCGTCGACCAGGCTTGCGATGCGCTCGACTTCCTCCGCGCTGGCAGGGCGACGATAGGCACGACTTGCGAACTCGGTGATCCATCGGCGGGCCGCTTCCTTTTCGGTGCCCGGCTCGGGCTGCTGCGGAATGATCCGGCGATGCGAGTCCGGAAGCGTTGGACGCGGCAGATCGAGCGGGCCGACGATTTCCACGTCTTTCACATACAAATTCCGATCACCTCTCAGCTTGCGATCGCGGGTTTGGTTGTCGACGTAGTTGTTCAGATACGCGAGGCCGATCGAATGCTTGCCCGCAGAGAATGAAAGTGTCCGGGACTGCGGCTGGGGTTCCTCCCATGGAATGTCGATGCGCTCCAATTCCTTGCCGTCGACAAACAAGCCCAACAGTGCATTTTCAAGTCCAGCCCTGTTTTGATAACTTGAGAAATCGAGTCGGTAATCACCTGCCTTGTCAGCGTGGAACTCCAGTCGTGCCTCGCCCTCCCTCAACATTCCAATCGAACTTCCTATTAGGCGGACATTGCTTTCCTGGTCATCCGGTTCCGGGCGCAGAGCCCCCCAGTCGCCGGTAGCCACTTCTTCCTGGCTGCCGTTGACGAGAACCCACTTGCCGCGCAGGTAACCGTCGTCGTGCAGGTGTGCGCGCACCTTTACATCCATCGCACTGTTCTCGAATTGAATGCCGTAGGCGAAACGCAGCGATTCTTCCTCGGCGTGAACTTCATCGAGCTCCGAGCGTCGGTCTTCGGCGCGTGCAACGATTCGACCACCGAGGACACCGTCATCTTGCGCGGTCAAAGTGAGGTCTTGTTCGATATCTCGGCCATCGGGAAGCGTGGCTACTGCCTGCCAGTTGCCCGCGAATGCCGGGCCAGGCAGAGCCCTGGCCTCGAAAGTGCCGCTGTCTGGGCCGCTGATCCATTGTCCGACAAGCCGACCTGTGCCTCGTTCTTCGGCGGTGACACTGAAATTTTCAGGGGTGCCATCGATGTCGATCGCAGTGACGAACTTTACGCGTTTTCCTTCCACGATGATCTTGCTGACGTTGGCTGTTGGCGAGAATGTCAGGGGCGCAGTGACCGCGTCGGATTTGCCCGGCTGCAAGAAAGTGGCAGACCATGTCCCAGCGAGTGGCAATCTCAGCAAACTCGACTCCCAGGAGAGCAATTGAAAATCTTTGAGGGCAGGACGCATCGCAGGTGGCCACTCCGGGAGGTCAGCGACAATCGCTTTCTCAGCGATTTGCTCTCCTGCATCCAGGTATTTCTCCATCAATACCGGCGACAGTGAGAGGACATCACCGATGTTGTCGAACCCATAGCCCACCTCGTCCCGCGGGAAATCATCCGCAGGGCGGAAGTCGACGCCGACGAGGTCGCGGATGGTGTTGTTGTATTCCTCCCTGTTGAGTCGTCGCGCAGTCACCCGGCCTGGATTCTCACCCAGCGACGCAGTCCATCGACTCAACAATGCTTCGATCGCGGCGCTGCCAAGATCGCGTTCCGCCTGGGTGGGTTGCTTCCTTTTTTTGGGAGGCATTTCACCTTTGGCGATCATGTCGAGTGCCGTCTCCCACTTCGCCGCATCCGCCATTTCAGGACTTCCGCCACGCATCAGCGCTTCAAAATTCAGTTGAGCTTTCTGGACGTCTGCGTCATGGCAGTCATAGCAATGGGCCTGCAAGAACCCTTCCAGTTGCTTGATGTCGGCAGCGGTCGTCGATGTCAGTGCGCTCGCTGCGAATAACAGGCAAAGGATCGGAGAACACGGAAGATTGCGTGGCATCGGTAAGGGAGTGTTCTCAATTATGCTGACGGGTCAACTCAGGGAACGGGAATCGTCCATTTTTGGCTACACGACTGCGACCCTTCCCGCCGTTGTGATTTTTATTTAATTTTGTTTAGGGCGTGTTTTCAATAGTTTGTACTTGTACTTATGGAAATTCGTGCAGGTGTAGGCGAATGACTCA
>JAQCER010000257.1 GCA_027618625.1 Verrucomicrobiota bacterium | reverse complement strand
ATTGGGAAGGTGACCTCATCCTTAGGCTTAAGAGCTCGGCGATTGGCACTTTGGTGGAACGCTCAACGCGCTTCTCGCTTCTACTACACCTATCTCAGGCGAACATGTGGTCTAGTGTTGTCGGCGCATCTGGAGCCTTAGTCTCAGCCAAAATTGTATGCGATATGAGCTCCAGAAGCAGCGGGGTTGGACCAATAAGATAAAATGATAGCGAATGTAGGGTAAGTTGGTTCTTGACAGACAAATATTTGTATACAAACCTTCAATCGTCGACCCATTAAAGGGGCGGCCATCCGTCATCATGACGGGCGGGTGCATTCGGCAAGGGAGGAATATTCATGTTTGATCTAAAAAAGTGGCCGTCATCCGTTGGACGATCCGTTGGACGAGTTGCCAGTCTGTCAGGCCTTCTGGTGGCGGGAGCAGCCTACGGGCAAGATGCAGATCTTGGAGAGCCGGTACCCGACTTAAGCGTGGTTTATTACGCAGCTGACATGGGGCCCGAATTCGAGCAATCGGCTCGAGCACTCGCAGATGAGTGGACTAAGCTTGGTATTAGCCTTCAGCTGGTACCGGTTCAATTCTCCACCTTCGTGTCGCAGTACATTGTCGGTGGACAACTGGAGGATATTGGAGTCTTCACCGTTGGTGCCGACCCTGACCGAGTAGATCCTGCCTACTGGGTGTATGACATCGCGGCGTGCGGCCAACGTCGCAACGGCTCTAAATTTTGCAATGAAGAGTACACAGAGTTCGCCATCTCCCAGCGATCAATGATTGATCGGGACGAGCGTATCGAAGCAGTGCATGAGCTACAGGAAATGTTTGTGGAAGAGATGCCCTTCTGGCCCGTTATCAATCGCACCTACGGAATTCTCTATAATAGTGACAAATGGGAAAACGTAACGAGTCCTGAGCCGGTTGCGGCGCATGAGGCGCTAGTAAATCCGTGGCTTGCGGCTCGGCCCCTTACCGATGATCGCTGGCTGGACTGGGCCTACTTTGAGGATGTCAGTACATACAATCCTCTGGCAGAAGAAGGCGCAGTTGGTTGGCTCAGATATATTTTCGATACCTTTGCCAAAAACAACTCGAGCGGAGAGACGGTGCCTTGGGCTGCAGAGTCGTGGGAATGGGTCGATGATACAACGGTCCGCATAAAGCTTCGCGAAGATATGTCCTTCCACGACGGTGAAAAGGTGAACGCCGACGACGCTGTGTTTACCATAAACAGTCTTCTTCAATGGAAGCCGGCTGCAATGTCATCCCGTATCGGCAACCTTGAAGGAGCGGAGAAAGTCGACGACTATACCTTCGATATTAACCTCAAGGACGCCGATGCAGCGTTTGAAGTCACCGTTCTGACATACCTGTTCATTTTGCCTGAGCACGTTTGGCAGAACGCTCCTGAAAATGCTGTTGAATGGGACATTGTTGCTGCGGACGCCGTGGTGGGAAGTGGGCCGTTCAAGTTCAAGACTTGGCGGGTAAACGAGATCCACGAACTTGAAACAAACACTGATCACTTCAATGCACCGGAATACGACGGCCTCCGGCGACTGGCACTGGGCCAGGCCGACGCCATCCGTGCGGCGATGCTTGACGGCACCGGCGACATTGCAACTACCGTCCTTCCCGTAGCGACAATGGATGATCTTGCCCGCCAGAATGACTTTCTTAACTTCATGGAAGTTCCTTCACACTCGACAATGTTCACTTGGTTGAACAATGAAAAAGCACCCTTTTCGGATGTCGCGTTTCGCAGGGCACTCCGGACCGCGACCAACAAACAGCGGGTGGTAATTGAAGGTTGGCAGGGTTTCGGCACGGTTGCCTCTGAAGGGCCGGTTCCGAGCGCGCTGGGAGTTTGGCATAATTCTGATATTGAGCAGATCGAGTTCGATGTTGATGCTGCGCGCGCCATTCTCGCTGACGCTGGCTACGGCTGGGATTCTTCAGGGCGACTGCATATGCCTCCGAACTGATCTTGCTGCGAGGTCGCCGGGGCGTTCACGCTCCCGGCGTCTTCACAATGATCCATCGTGCCCGACCCAACTGCGAAGAGGAAACCAAATATGCGTGGATATATATTGCGGCGACTGGCGCAGTCTATGCTTGTGGTCTTTATCGTATCAACGATCATGTTCTTTATGTTCCGAATCGTGCCGTCAGATCCTACGGTGATGTTGGTTGAAAGAGGAATATCTGAAGAGGCACGACAGGCGCTACTCGAGCGTTGGGGACTAACAGGTTCGCTTTGGGAGCAGTATCTCCGGTATATGGGAGGTCTCCTCGTCGGAGATTTCGGAAACTCTTTCTTTTACCGGGCACCGGTCTGGGATGTGTTGCTGCCGCGCATTGTCAACACTCTGTGGATTGCTGTTCCTGGGTTGCTGCTTGGGGCACTGATCGGCGCAACGCTGGGTATGGTCGTCGGGTGGGCCCGTCGCGGTGGTGCAGTAGAACGAGGCGGCATCCTGATCGCAACCATCATTCGTGGCACTCCAAGCTTCATTATTGGCATCGCTTTGCTGGCAGTCTTTTCCAGCTGGTTGGGTTGGCTACCTGGTTTTGGAATGGGCGACTCCGGCGGTGCAACTGGCGTGATGCGCTACTTGAACTTCAACTTTTTCATACACTTAATATTGCCTCTATTAGCCGTAATAATATATTTTATTCCCGAAAATCTCCTTCTTATGCGGAGCGGAGTCGTTGAAAACCGTACCGAAGATTACATTGAACTCGTTCGTGCGAAGGGCGTATCAGACCAGCGCGTCGCGTGGCACGCAGGTAGAAACTCTCTACTTCCACTGATTACATGGTTATTTCCGGCGCTTGCTGAGACGATCGCAGGTATTGTTGTGATTGAAATCGTCTTCAGCTGGCCCGGTATTGGCCGTGAACTTGTACTTGCGGTGACACGGCAAGATTATCCTGTGGCGCAGGCGGCGTTTTTCTTACTCGCGGTCATGATCGTGCTCGCAAATCTCGCCGCAGATCTAACATATGGCAAGCTCGACCCTCGTGTCGTTTATAAGTGAGAACAGCATGTCTGTGACCGTACAAGACAAACAGGATATAACTTCGCCGCGAATGTTCGGCTGGTTTCTTGATCCACTTACAATGCTACTTCGCGACCGGTTTGCGTTGGCTGGTCTGGTCGTGGTCGGAGTATTTGCGGGCATTGCTATATTTGCCCCATGGATTGCGACGCATCCACCCTATGAAGCAGCCCTCACGCCAGAGGGGCGACTGCTGAGGTTGCAACTTCCGTCGAGTGAGCACTACCTCGGCACCACTACGTTTGGGCATGATGTCTTCTCACAATTTATCGTCGGGTTCAGAGTTGCGTTTATCGTTGGCGGGCTGGGCGCAATTGCGGTCGGCATTATCTCGACACTGTTCGGCCTTATATCTGGCTACTTCGGTGGCTTCATCGACGATGTACTCATGCGTATTACCGATGTTGCACTCTCCATTCCGACATTGCCATTCGCTATCGTAGCCGTTGGACTACTGGGGCCAAGCCTAAACAACATCATTCTAGTTATCGCTCTATTGTTCTGGCGAAACGGTGCGCGAATCATTCGATCGGCCGTTCTGACAGAACGGGAACGAGTTTATGTGAAGTGGGCGCGGGCGGCAGGAGCGTCGCATTTCCATGTTATTTTTAGGCATGTACTGCCCAATGTATTTCGAGTGGTATTTTTATGGGTGACGATGTCTGTAGCCTTTGCCATCCTCACAGAAGCGAGCCTCAGTTTCATCGGCCTTGGAGACCCCTCGGTGACCAGTTGGGGACAAATGCTCAATACAGCATTCTCCAGTGGCAACCTAAGAAGCGCTTGGTGGTGGGTGGTGCCTCCCTCAATCGCACTAGTGATGCTCATTTCATCGCTTTATCTAATTGGCCGCGCTTTCGAAGAACAAACCAATCCCAGACTAAGAAGGACCTGAGATGGATGAAGCAGCGGAGAGCGACTTTGACAGACGGCTCAATAGCAAGCAGCCTATTCATTTATCAGTGAAAGAACTAAAGGTAGTATATCATACTAATTTCGGTCCATTCCACGCTGTTGCTGGTATATCATTCGATGTCCGGCCAGGATCGGTACTTGGGCTTGTGGGAGAGTCTGGTTGTGGCAAGAGTACAGTGATCAAGGCGCTTTTGCGATTATTGCCGGAAAGCTCCCGCACGGAGGGCCGGGTGCTGTTGGACGGCATCGATGTCCTGGGCATGGACAGCCGTTCCCTTCGCCACGTTCGCTGGAACCAGATCGCGCTGATCACACAAGGCGCGATGAATGCGCTCGATCCGGTCATTCGTGTTGGCGATCAGATTGTCGAATCAATTCGGGCTCATGAGGATGTCGACTACGCTACCGCCTGGCGCCGTTCCGAGTCCCTGTTCGCGTTGGTAGGGCTTCCCACACAGCGACTGAGAGAGTTTCCGCATCAATTCAGTGGCGGCATGAAGCAACGAGCGGTTATTGCCATGGCTTTGAGCCTGAACGCAGGCCTGCTTCTCGCAGACGAGCCAACCACAGCCTTGGACCCAATCATGCAGGACCAAATCATGTCACGTCTCCGCAAGGTTCAGGACCTGCTCCACCGTTCAATGATCTTGGTGACACATGACATCGGCCTCGTAGCTGAAAACTGCGACGAAGTCGCAGTTATGTACGCCGGTCAGATTGTCGAGAAGGGACCAGTCGTTGAAGTCTTGGTCCGGCCGCGTCATCCATACACAATCGGATTACACAATGCTTTTCCAAGAATGCCAGAGGAGAACGAGGAACGTCCCCCACTAATCTCAATCGCAGGTAGCTTGCCAAACCTGCTGGAACCGTTCGCGAATGTGGGCGAGCTTCGCCTTTTCCCGGAAGCCCCGCAGCTTGCGCACGAACACACCTTTGTCGCCGCTGGTGAAGCGCCGCCAGTCATCGTCGGAAACGACTGTCTCGAGCCCGCGCATCATGTCGACACCCAAGGATTGTAGGCGTTCCATAACAAACGCGGCATTGCGGAAGAATACATTTTGTTCGGCGTGATCGAGTGACCCCTTAAGATCGGCCAGGATCGCTGTAGCGTGCTGCGACGTCGACCGCAGGTTACGGGTCTGCTCCTCCATCGCTCGGCTGACGCCGCGCGCATGACCCTGAATATCGGTGCTGGCACGGGCCAGGGCTTCGGTCCGAGAGCGCAGCACACGGTCCCATTGAGTCACCCTCTCAACCGCGCGGTCGGACACATCGCCGAGGACACGGCCGCGCTCCTCAAGCGTATCGGACAGTTGATCAAAAGCGCCTTCCGAATGCGCAAATACCGCGCTTAGGGCCTGTAGGCGTTCGTACAGGTTCTGCGAGCCCTGCTCCACGGATGCGACAATCTGGCTTGCCCGTTCAGACGACTGATCCATGCCCTGGCGGAGCAGCTCGGCCACGCGCTCGAGGCGCTTGGCAGATTGGTCTGACGTCGCGGCAACCTGACGAGTCCGCTCGTCAAGTAATTTCGACAAGGCCCGTACCCTAGATTCCGCTGCGGTTGCCGCCCGATTGACGGCATCAGTTCCGGCGCCCACATCGGCCGTAACACTCGCCATGCTGACCTTGGTCTGCTCGGCCGCCAGTTCAAGCGCCGACAAGCCTTCACCTGGCTGGCTGCTGATGCCGCTCAATTCGCCGTAAGCCAGCGATGCGGTGTCGGTCAGCGTGGCGGTCTGGGTCTCGATCAGACCTTGCAGCGCATGCAAGTCCTCGGCCGCCTTATCAGATACGGTCGACAATTGCTGCGAATACCGGGTAAGGGAATTAGCAATCAGGCTCATCAACTTTGCCGCGCGGTCGACTAATACCGCTACCCGCGACGAGCCGTCGTTTAACGAGTGACCAACCC
>JAQCER010000256.1 GCA_027618625.1 Verrucomicrobiota bacterium | reverse complement strand
GAAAAATGTGGAAAAATGCCGGAAATCGGGAGTGATCGAAGGAGGGCGAGGATTTGTTGGGTGATCGGAGGTTGAGTCATGAGCGAAGATAGTAGCGAGGATCGCGGGCGTTTTGGCAATACTGCTCCCACGGCACCTACTTCGCCTTAAGAATCCGGAAGTAGAATTCCGGTTCGATGCCGGGGAACGCAGCGACTTCTTCGAATACCGCCGGGTCTTCGAGTAGTTCGAAGCCTTTCGGCATGATCATGCGGTTGAAAGCAGGGTAGCCGTAGAAGACGTAGAGCGGTTTCTTGTTGACTGCTGCCTGAGCGATCGCTGCCTTCAATGCTTCGTCGCCGGGAGGGTCAATCGCATATTCTACGGTTGGATAGTAAACCGTCAGGATCCGGCCGCCCAATCCATAGCCAAGGGTTGTGATGCCTGCATGTGCGCGATCTCGTTCCTTCAGATACTGGGCGACTTCACGCATCGGAGCGTAGCTTCGCCTTTGCAGAACCATAATCTGAGGCACGCAGATAGCGAGATAGACCGCAACGCCTGTGGCTGTGATCCAACAGGCCCTGCCGGGCAGGATCTTGTTACTGATCCAGGTTCCGCATTGCGAAAATCCGACTGCAAGTGTAATCACGACAGCAGGAAGGATCGAAATCATGAAGCGCGGGTAAAAGTAGAGTTGGAGCGCGTATGCAACGGTCATAAAAGCCAGCCCTCCAAAGACCAATGACAAGATCAACAGTGCGGCGGATCTTGAGCGGTGCCAGAGTTGCACGATTCCCGCGAGCATGACCACCATTGCTGCAAGCATCACGATCCACATGACCCACAGATTTCCGGCGGTAAGGCTCGTCCATGAGGGAAGACCAGAGATTTCGACACCTTGAGCCGCCCATTCCGTTTCCATGCCGAAGAGCACGAGTGACAGCAGGCGCGTCGCCATGTCGGAATCAAGCACACTGCCGTCCGTGAAAGTGGCAGTCAAGTGGTGGAGCTGGAGCAGATTCGGCAGGAAAACTTGAAGGAATGCGGCTCCTGCGAGGACGTTGGCTGCAAGGAGCCGTCCAAGTTGTGGCAGCCTTGGGGCGCTGGAATTTTTCAGCCAGATGCAGATGGCCGCGGCCAGAGTCGTGCTGGCACAGAACCAGACGGAGTGCAGATGGCTCCACATGAGCATGAATTGGGAAAGCCCGAGTAGTGCCCAATGGCGGTAGCGATCCCCTGAGATCGCGCGATTGAGCGACCATAAGGAAACCAGGGTGAAGAAGGCAACTGGGCCGTAGGCTCTCGCATCGATCCCGTAGCGTATGAACCACGGATGTGCGGCAAGGATGGCGGCCGCAACGAGTCCGGCACCAGGGCTGATCCAGCGTCGCACGCACAGTCCGATGAGTGCTACCGACGCTAACGCTGATAGAAAAACAGGCAGGCGGATGACGAATTCGCTGAATTCTCCTTCGGGGGCACCCGTTGCTCCTGCCCAGAGTTGGTGGCAAAGTTTCGAGGCCAGCGCGGTGGGAACGTGGTTCGTTGGCTTCTGATAATACCAGGCACAGCGGGCAAAGTCGGTGGGGTAGAAACGCAACTCATCCGGGTGTTTGGATCCGGTGCGGAATTCTCCAATAGTTGCCAGTTTGATATTCCACATTTCGTCCCACCACAGGCTGCCGTTCGCCAGTCGCCATCGAAGCGCTCCTGCCGCCAGCATGATAACGACGAGAATCGCTATGAATGTCCGCTGCGATGTTGACTTGCCGGGGCTTGCTGCTTCATCGGCCTGAAATTCTGGCACCGACCGACACCACCAGCGCATGGTCAGTAGGGCGGTAGCGACAACGGCGACATGCACGATGGCTCCCCAATAAATGCCAATGACCGTGTCCCATTTCCAATTCGGAGTCTCGCCAGCCGCCAGTGCTGCCCCTATTTTGTCCTCTACAGAAGATGGCGGCTCAGCCCTGATGAGGATGGCCAGCGCTCCGGCAAACCAGAGCAGAAGGACGCAGCCGACCCGTGGGGATGGAACCCACATTGCCGCTAGCTGCCGGAATCGCTCTGTGGTCGAAATCGTCATTGCAATGGTCAGGTGTCGCTCTTCCAAAGGCGGTTGCAAAGAACAAATCGCAATGTCCAGTCGGCGAGCAGAAAACGCTTGGAATATTCAACTTTTGCCCTAGTCACACTGGCTTATGCAAATCAATGCACTTGACCTTACCACTCAGTTTCCCCGCAGTCCTCGGGAAGTCCTTGCCGGATACGTCGTCGCCGCACGAATGCTCGACAAGTGTCGCGCTGTGGTCGCCGGAACCAATGGCGAGTACCACTTTGATTGTCCGCTGGACAACATGTTTCTGAGCTTTGTCGAAATCTCAGCGGATGCATTCCGGGTATTTGTCGCCACGGGTGCGGATGACGCAGCCATTGCTGATTGGATTCTGTTGAATGCCAGAAGCCGTTCGCCACAGGAAAGGGTTCAGTGGAATAACGACATGCGCGACAAACGCATCAGTGAAATGCCGATCGAGCTGCAACAGTTTCTGGAAGGCTACATTCCGCAAAATATCCCCCCAGGGAAAATTGTGCGCGTCTGGTTTGACGTCTATGACATTGAGGAGGGCCGCATTTGATCTGGTGAGCGATTCACACGTGGAGACATAGAGCAAAGATCTTGCGAAAAACCTCTTGCTCTGGCGGTCGGACTTTCGTATCAAACTCTCAATCATGAAAAATCCACCACTTCCCTGGTTTCTTTCCGCGAGCGCTATGATCTTCGGCTGTTCAGCCGTCGCGGTAATGTGTCTCTCTCCTCTCGGTTCCTCCACCGTGGTTGCGCAGGATGCGAGTGAGTCACCCTTTGGTTCAAAAACGATTGATCTCGGGTGCGTCGTCAGCGATATCGAAAAGTCGCTCAAGTTTTATAAAGAGGCGATCGGGTTTCAAGAAGTGGCTGGCTTCGGGGTGCCGGCAGATTTTGCCAAAGAGGACGGACGGGGCGGCGCTGGATATTCACGTCCTGTTGCTGGGGGACGGCGAGGGCGCTACCAAATTGAAGCTGATGCAGATTCCTGGGGTGGACGCGAAGAAGAGCGACAATTCCTACATTCACTCGCAGTTGGGATTCAGCTACCTGACCATTTTCGTGAAGAGCACAGACGATGCCCTTGCCCGACTGAAGAAGGCCGGAGTAAAGCCAATCGCAAAAGGGCCGCTGGCATTGCCTGCAAATCTAAATCCGGATCTTGCGCTGACGATTGTGCGCGATCCCGATGGAAACTTGGTCGAACTGGTCGGCCCGAAACCGGCAGAGAAGCCGCGCGATCCTGAGGCGGCGCAGTTGGTTCCCGCCGATGCCGATGCGGACTTTGCCATCCAGGGCGAGTATGTCGGCACGGTTGAGGGTGAGAAAATCGGTGCCAACATCATCGCCGAAGGTGACGGCAAGTTCAGCGTCATCGGTTATCGCAACGGGCTGCCCGGCGATGGATGGGACGGCGACCGTGCTGACTTGTATACGGGAACCGGCAAGACCACCGATGGCAAGGTGACATTTGCTTCTGCCGACGGGACGTGGACTGCTGTGATAGAGGACGGCAAGCTGGTCGTTTTTGATGACTCGGGTTCGCAATTTACACAACTCAGTCGGATCGTGCGCAAAAGCTCCACGGAAGGAGCCAAGGCGCCTGAAGGTGCTCTGGTTTTGTTCGATGGCAGCAACGCCGATGCATGGAAGGATGGAAAGATGACGGACGACGGATTGTTGATTCAGGGAACTGCATCAAAGGAGACATTCGGCGATTTTACCCTGCACATGGAGTTCTATCTGCCCTACATGCCCTACGCACGGGGACAGGGAAGGGGCAACAGCGGCTTCTATGCCCAGGGTCGCTACGAGGTGCAGGTGCTCGACTCCTTTGGATTGGAAGGGAAGGACAACGAGTGCGGCGGAATCTACAGCGTGAAAGATCCGGACATGAACATGTGTTTTCCTCCTCTGCAATGGCAGACTTACGATGTCGACTTCACTGCCGCAAAGTTCGATGCCGAAGGCAAGAAAACCGCCAACGCCCTCATGACTGTGAAACACAATGGAGTCGTCATTCACCAGGACGTGGAGATTGACCACGCAACAGCTGCCTCGCCGATGCAGGAAGGCGCTGAGGACGGGCCGATTTATCTGCAAGACCACGGCAACCCAGTGCGCTATCGAAACATCTGGGTTGTGAAGAAATAGCGACTCGGGGCTAACTACTCCATCTGGAAAGAAGAACAACAACAGTCGCTCCAGAATTCGTAGACACTCCTGTAGCCGTTTTTCACGTTTTCAGCATAACGGGCCCTCTTTAGAGAAAGCGGCTCCCACCAGAATAATTGGGGTCATGATGATTGCGCTGATCGGGAGCAGGCAAAGGTAGAGAAGTATGCCGGAAAAGTATTTCAACATGACGTCGATCAGTGACAATTGGCAAAATTGGCAAAGATGAATGGATTGTTACAAGATTGGTTCATTCTCCAGATTCGGTGGGTTTTGACAGTTGCTCTCGGCTAGTAGAGCGATACGTTTCGGGAATGTTGTGTGCAACCAGGGTGGCCCGGCTTTTTTTGAGTCAGAGCATGGCGTTCCTTATGGGATGCGCATGTGTCCTGGCTCAGGGTGAGGATGCGGCCGTTGTGAAGCCTCAACAGCGGATCGAGAAACTGGATGATGGCACGTATCGCCTGGGCAAGATTGCGTTCGATCAGAAAACCCGGGTGGTATCGTTCGCGGCCAAGGTGAACATGAATATTGGTTATCTGGAATACATCCTGGTGAACGAGATTATCGGCAAGACGCATGAATCGCTGCTGACGACTGAAATTAGCCCGATGGATCTGAATGTCGTCCTGCTGCTGCTTGGATATGAGCCTTCATCCGCGTTGGAAGATCAAGCCGAGGACGTAGCGATTCCAGCGGCTCCGAAATCCTCTCTCGATATCGCCGTCGAGTGGAAAGATTCCAAAGGAAAGGTCTCGACTGTGCCAGTGGAATCCTGGGTGCTCAATGTGGCGACGGAGGGACCGGTCGAGAACGGGCCGTGGCTGTACAACGGATCGAAAGTGACTGATCAGGGAGGTTTTGCCGCCGAACTGGACGGCTCCATTATTGCCATCTACAAGGATCTTCGATCGCTGTTGAACAATCCCCGCGAAGGGAAGACGTCCGATGAAATCTGGAAGCCGTCTACCGATCAGGGCTTGCCAGCAAAGGACACTGCAGTAACCGTTTTCCTACGCCCTCATCTTTCCAAACCTAAACCTAGCCAATCAAAATGAAGCAGAGAGCGCTCGCGCAAGTCACCGTCCTGGCACTTGGATTCGGATTCATCGGGCAGTCCACTGTTGCAGTTGCCCAATCACCGGAGTCAAATCTGTCACTGAAGCTGGAAATTCAGCGTTCGCTGGATCGCGGGCTCGGCTGGCTGGCCAAGGAGCAGGACGCGACGACTGGCAGTCTGGGAGATCCAAATCAGCCGGCCATTACTGCCTTGGCCGTGTCCGCCTGGATGGCCGATCCATCGCGTAAGAAAGGAGAAATTCCAGACCCTGCGTCGAAGGGATACGACTTCATTGCTGGGGCGGCAAAGGACGATGGTGGAATTTTTGTGAAGGGCCTTGCGACCTACAATACGTCGCTGAGCATGATGGCACTCCTTCAGGAGGAGTCCGGAAAGTTCAATCAATTGATCCTGGGCGGGCGCCGCTTTTTGATCAATCAACAGGCTGATTACGATATTCAAGGTGCGACGGACAGTCCTTTTGACGGAGGGATCGGTTATGGGGGATCGTATACCCACTCAGATCTTTCCAATACGCACTTCGCCCTTGAGGCGCTTTATTATTCCAAGTCACTGTTGGCAGATACGGGGGTCGA